>NZ_JBFUKD010000075.1:0-9351 GCF_056401005.1 Microvirga sp. P4_G7
CACAACCGGCGGGTGATCTTGGATGCCGTTCGCCTTCACGGACCACTCGGCAGGACAGCGATCGCCCGGCTCGCCCATCTCAGCTCGCAGGCCGTGTCCAACATCGTCGGCGAATTGCTCGAGGAAGGGCTCCTGCTCGAATGCGGCCGGCGCCGGTCGGGGCGTGGACTCCCTCCCGTCCAGGTCATCGTCAACCCGGACGGCGGCATGACCGTCGGTGTGGAAATCGCCGCGGATCACATGGCGACCGTTCTCGTCGATCTTCTCGGCCAAGTTCGCGCCCATCGCACCGTGCCGCTCGGCAAGACGGCTCCGGGGCCCATCAAGCGCCAGCTCCAAGCCGAGATCGAGGCGGTGTGCGCGGTGGTTCCCGGCGCGAACGAGCGGCTGCTCGGCGTCGGCGTCGTAATGCCGGGCCCATTCGAGATCGAGGGTATGAGCTCCGTCGGGCCGACGACCCTGCCCGGCTGGTCGGGTCTCGATGCGAGTTCCGTCCTCAGCGAAGCAATCGGCCGGGCGACACTCGTCGAGAACGATGCCACGGCTGCCGCAGTCGGCGAACGTCTCCACGGCGTCGCGCGGAACCTGAAGAACTTCTGTCTGCTGTATTTCGGAGTCGGCCTCGGACTCGGCATTGTCGCCGACGGACGTCCGTTACGCGGCGCCTTCGGCAACGCGGGTGAAATCGGTCACATTGTCGTCGCTCCGGACGGGCGTCCTTGTCCGTGCGGAAATCGCGGCTGTCTCGAACGCTATGCGTCGCTTCACGCGCTGAAGGAGCGACTGAAGAACGACGGCATCGCGTGCGACGACCCCGCTGAGATGGATGCACTCCATCGCAATGGGCACCCGATCATCAAGGAATGGATCGCGGAAGCCGCGCGCTATCTGTCGCCCGCAGTCGCCACGCTGGAGAATCTGTTCGATCCCGAGAGCATCGTCTTCGGCGGCGCGCTGCCGGACACCCTTCTCGACGACTTGATTGCGGCGCTGGAGMCGTTGCCCCGCTCCGTCGCAAGCCGCGGGCAACGATCGGTCGCTCGGGTCATTCGCGGTGCGACCGGCCAACTGACCGCGGCGCTCGGCGCTGCGTCCCTGCCTCTTCTCGAAACCGTCACGCCAAGGCTCGATACCGCCATGGCGCGAACCGTCGACGGCGCACACTGAATTTCAGGACAAAGGACGAAACGATGCTGCGAGCTCATGAACGAATCGCGAGGGAAATGGCAGATCCCGCCCTCGTTCGTCTGCATCGCAAGCTCGAACGTCTGTCCTCGGTCATTACCGTCATGAACACCGGAGCCCATCCGGACGATGAGGCGAACGGCATGCTGGCCGCATTGCGGTTCGGCTACGGAATGCGCATCGTCATCGCGTGCTCGACGCGCGGGGAAGGCGGACAGAACGCCATCGGCCCGGAACGCAGCGCCGCGCTCGGCATTGTCCGCACGCTCGAAATGGAGGCAGCCGCCCGCGTTCTTGATGCCGACGTGGTCTGGCTCGGCCACGGGCCGAACGATCCCGTCCACGATTTCGGCTTCTCCAAGAACGGCGACGACACGCTCGGACGCTGGGGCGAAGATCGCATCATCGAACGACTCGTGCGAGCTTACCGCGAGGAGCGGCCGGATGTCGTCATCCCGACCTTTCTCGATGTCCCGGGTCAGCATGGCCATCATCGCGCAATGACCCGCGCGGCGAAAATCGCCGTTGAACGCGCTGCCGATCCGACTGCCTATCCGGAGCATCTGGCAGAAGGATTGACGCCCTGGCGCGTGGCGAAATTCTATCTCCCAGCGTGGTCGGGCGGCGGCGGAACCTATGATGACGAACTGCCGCCTCCCAACACCACGCTTCAGGTCCAGGCTCCTGGAGACGATGCGGCGACCGGCGTCCCGTTCGCACGCATCGGCGAATGGTCGCGCGCTCAGCACCTGACTCAAGGCATGGGAATCTGGCGTGAGAACCCGCCCCAATCATGGTCTCTCCATCGGCTCGATGCGGCCGATGACGAATCCGACATGCGCGATGGGTTACCCGCGACAATCGGGGCATTGGCAAAAAGCGAAGGCCTTCCAGCGGAGATCTCTTCACATCTCATCGCTGCGCAAAAAGCGATCGACGCCGCCATCATCGCTTTTCCCCATCGCCAGGACATCGTTCGCGCGGCAACGCTGGCGGCTGATGAAATCGACAAGGCGCTCGCCGCGACACCGGCATCCGAGGCGGAAGCCTACGGCCACCGCCTGACGCGTAAACGCCGCGAACTGGACGMCGTCATTCTGGAAGCCGAAGGCATCCAGGCGCGCGCCTGGTGCGAGCCGACAGCGATCGCGCCCGGCGGAACGGGAATCCTTCACATTGCGCTGTCGTCGCGCGATCGCACCATCTCGGCCACTCCGGTGCTGCCGCCGACCGTCACGGCTTCGAACCCGCGGAAGGAAGGGCACCTCGTTCGCTACGGCATCGCTGTTGCGGACGATGCACCCTTGACGAACTCCTACCCACCTTACTTTCGCGCGCTGGGCGGCAACGGCGATGTCGCGGTTCTGGTTCGTGCGCAAGTCGGTGGACGAAATGTCGAAGGTTTGCTCGATCTCGAAGAGCCTTTCCGCATCGCCCCGGCTCACTCGCTTGCCCTGGACCCCGACGCTGTTCTTCTCCCTCTTGCGGAACCAGCAAGCGCATTTGCGGTCAAGGCGACTTTGAATCACGGCGGCGAAAATGGTGTGATCGACTTCGACACGCCTCCAGGTTGGAGCGTCTCCGTCGAAGGTTCAGACCTGAAAATCATTCCGCCCACTACTATCGCCGCGGGTCTCTATCGTCTTTCCCCGATTATCGAGGACAAGCCGGCCTACCGCTCGACGGCCATCGCCTATCCGCATATCGGCCGAACATCGGTAACTCGCCCTGAGGTCTTGAACGTGCTTGCGCTCGACGTGAAGCGCTCACCGGGAATCCGTATCGGCTATATCGGCGGCGGCAACGACCGCGTCGGACAATGGCTTTCGCGATTGGGGTTTGATGTCACCGATCTCGACGGTGAAATGCTTCAACGCGATCTGTCCCGCTTCGCGACGATCGTCGTCGGCATCTTCGCCTTCGGCAATCGCCCCGATCTCGCGGCGGCGACGACGCGCCTCCATCGTTTCGTCGAAGCGGGCGGCCACCTCGTGACTCTCTATCACCGGCCGTCGGATGGATGGGACTCCAAGACGACACCGCCGCGGCCGATCACCATCGGCTCGCCTTCCCTTCGCTGGCGCGTGACGGATCCGTCTGCGCCTGTCCGTATCCTCGAACCGGCGCATCCTCTTCTCACGGGCCCGAACAATATCGGACCCGACGATTGGGGCGGATGGGACAAGGAGCGCGGACTGTACTTTGCGTCTTCGTGGGACGATGCCTACCAACCCCTGTTGGCKACAAGCGACCGGGGCGAGGCGCCGTTGAACGGCGCCCTCCTCTCAGGCCAGATCGAACGTGGGCGACACACTCATGTCAGCCTTGTTCTCCATCACCAGCTCGACAAACTGGTGCCCGGCGCATTCAGGCTCCTCGCCAACCTCGTTCAACCTGCCTAGCGGGCGAGGAGCGCCTCCACCGTGGCGCTGATCGCGAGCAGGTCGCGATCGCGTCCGCGCTGGCCGACCAGCATCAGCCCGATCGGCAGCGGCCCATCATGCGGCAGCGGAAGCGACAGGGCCGGTAGATCGAAAAAGTTGAAGACCGCGGGATTGCGCAGGATCAAACCATTGATCTTCATGAACGCTTCCTCGCCCGACGCGTCGGCGATCTTTGGTGCGACGAACGGGAGCGTCGGCAAAGCCAAGACGTCGAAGTCGCTCAGGCGGAAATCGATCATCGGCATCAAACGCGCCCGCTCGCGAACCATTCCGACGTAGGCAGGCGCATCGAGTTCGTTCCCACGCGCAAGCCGCTGGCGCACGAAGGGATCGAAATCCTGCGCCCTGTTGGCGAGCGCGTCCCGGTGAACGTAATGGGCCTCGGCCGCGGCAAAGCTGATCGGACTTTGAATCCGTGAGGACTCGCGGAGGAGATCGTCGAGTTGTTCGTCACTCACCCGGGCACCGGATTTAGAGAGCAGGGACAGCGCTCGCTCGAACGCCGTCGAAACAGCGTCCTCGGTTTCCGAGAAAAGGAAGCCGCGTGGAATTCCGATCCGCAATCCGGACGTCGAGCGTTTCGCCAGCGCACCGCCCAGCTCGCCGGCGAGCACGGCGTCGGTGGCAGCGACGGYGGCAACCGATGTCGCCAGGGGGCCGAGAGAATCGAGTGTGAACGACAGCGGAAAGGCGCCGTCGCGCGAGACGCGGTTCTGAGTCGGCTTCAACCCGACGAGGCCGTTGAGTGCCGCCGGGATGCGGATGGAACCGCCCGTGTCCGAACCGATGGCGATCTCGGCCATGCCGCTTGCCACCGACACGCCCGCGCCGGAGGACGAACCACCCGGAATGCGGCTCTTGTCGTAGGCGTTGCCGGGCGTGCCGTAATGCGGATTGAGGCCGACGCCCGAGAACGCATACTCCGTCATGTTGGTCTTGCCGATGATGACGGCGCCCGCCGCGCGAAGCCGACGAACGACATCCGCATCCTGCTTCGCCTTGGGTGCGTCACGATGGATCTTCGATCCTGCCGTCGTCGGCTCCCCTGCGACGTCGAGGAGATCCTTGATCGAAACGATCGCACCATCGATCGGGCTCGAAGGCGTGCCGGCGCTCAGGCGACGATCGGCCGCCTCCGCCGCACGCCGAGCCTCGTCCGCATACAATTTGGTGAACACGATCTTGCCCTGTCCATCAGGATCTTCGCTGCGTGCGAGAGCCTGTTCGAGACGCTGGGTTGCGGAAGTTGTCATGACGTCGTGTCCYTGAACGCGGTACGTTTGCGAGGGGAAAGTGTGGGCCGTGGGCGGATCATGTCACGTCTGCAAAAGCACGAACCCGGCGAACGCGAGGGCGACATCGCCCGTCAGAACGAGACCATCATCGACCACTTCGATTTCCAGCGAGCCGCCTGGCATCTCGACCGTGATCCGTGTTTGCTGCGTGAAGTTGCGACTGCGCGCGGCAACGACTGCCGCGCACGCGCCGCTGCCGCAGGCACGGGTGAGAATTCCCGGTCGTTCCCAAACGACGAGCTTGATGCGATCAGGGTCGACCATTTCCGCGACACCGACATTCGCCCCTTGAGGCAACAGCGGATGGCCTTGCAGGGACGGAGCCCATCGTGGAACGTCGATCGCGTCGCGGTCGGCCACGAAGCAAACGAGATGCGGATTGCCGAGATTGACGGCCGTCGGGTCGCGCAACGGACCCGACGATATGTCGAGAATCGAACTGGTGCGCGGTTCCGCCAGAGGGATATCCGACCAGTTCCAGCGGGCCGGTGCGAGGCGAAGCGATACGCGATCGTGAGCCGAGAGACGGCATCCTATGACGCCGCCCAGCGTTTCCAACCGAATCTCGTCCCGCGCGCCCTCGCGAAGCACGAGCCAGGCGACACAACGGGTCGCGTTCAAGCAGGTTTCGGCTTCCGTGCCATCGACATTATAGATCCGCATGCGTGCGTCGGCGTGCGGAACCGTCGGCGCTTCGATGACGAGAAGCTGATCGCCGCCGATTCCGGAATGCCTGTCGCAGACCGCGCGGGTAAACGCGGTGTCTGGAACAAATCCGTGATCACGGCCATCGACGATGATGAAGTCGTTGCCAAGGCCGTGCATCTTCAAAAACGGGCGGCTCTCGCGAAAGAGATGGCCCGCCCGACCCGGCAACGGGAGTGGTCCCTCGATGAACCGCTCGATTTCCAAACTCGCTCGCCAATCGCTCATGCTTTGGACGTCAGACATCGTCGAGCGGCCAGATAGGGCGGCGGACATTTCGGTAACCTCGATTGAGGAAATCCTTCGTACACAGCGCACCGCTGTCGACCTCGATGATCTCCCGCGCAATGGGCGCGAACGCAGCGCGGAAGTGCTGCATCGACTTTACGACGAGCGTGGTCTTTCGAGCCGGGTCGACCCCAAGCGATGTGAACTGTCCGAGATCGGTCGCCTGTCCGTTGTAGCTGATGACGATGACGTCGATACCGCCGATGCGCAGAAGCGCACTCAAACCATAATTGCGCCGCACGCCGCCGCCCATGGGCCCATAGGCGATGAAACTGCCATCGGTGATGGCAGCGACATGCGCCGTGATCCGCAACGGCGGCCCACCGATGGAGGCATCGACCTTCCCACCGAGATCCAAGGCGACGGTTTTTCCGACGCCGGCCTTCTGCGCCTCCAGAACAGCTTGAGGGTCGCAAATGGCGTGAAAGCCGACATTCTGAAGATCTGCCTCGATCAGAGCCCGCAATAGCACTGTGCTATCGCCATAGGCGCCCGCGCCAGGATTGTCCGCGTAATCCGCGATGATGAGGGGCTTGCCGGTGCTGTCCTGTCGGGCTGCCTTGGCGATCGCGTCCGGAATGGGCGTGAAATGGATCGTCGAGTAATGGCGGTTCTGCCACGCGTATTCCATCAAGCCATCGGCGATCGAGCGTCCCTTGGCTTGATCGCCATCGACCGACAGGGTCACCGATGGTCCGATATCGGAAACGTCGGCGGACGAGAATCCCGCATAGATGCTGACCGAGAGAGCTTCGCCCGCTGCCTCGGCCTCGGCGCCGCGACGAAGCAATTCGATCATCGGGGCCGAATCGGTGCGACCACCGTCGAGAGCGTAGAGGATGGGACGCCGTGCCAGGACGACCTTCGGCGAGATCGCACCCGACATGGCGCGCTCGAGCAGGTGGGCCGCCTGCCAGGTCCTCTCGTATTGATCGATGTGTGGATAGGTCCGATACGCGATCAAGGCATTGGCGTTGTCGGCCATGACTTGAGTCACGGTCGCATGGAGATCGAGCACCACCATCACCGGCACATCGGGGCCGACGCGTGCGCGGATCCGCTTAAGCAGCTCTCCCTCGCCGTCGTCGTGGCTTTCGGTCGACATGGACCCATGCAGATGAAGCAGCGCGCCGTCGATGCCGTCGCACGCGGAGAGGATCAGATCGGCGATTCTCTCGAAGCATTGATCCGTGACGCGTCCCGACGGATTGGCGTGAGCGACGACCGGATGCCGGATGTCCCATCCGAACCGTTCACCCGCTTCGAAAGCAGCACCGATGGACGACCGCGTGCTCTTGAACGCCGTCGGAACCTCGTCTGCTTCGTAGTAACAGGAATTGCGGAAGGCTGGCTCGCCGGTCAATTGGATACTGAAGGTGTTGGTCTCATGCATGAACTCCGCCACCATCACGCTCTTGGTCATTTCTCGGCTGCCTCCCTTTTCTTGAAATCATACTGCCGGCTCGTCGCCGGTCAACGAATTGGACGCAAAACAGCGCCGCCAACGACATTAATGAGAGATCGATTGCCAGTCGGGGCATTTTTTGCATCATAGCGCACGAACAAGCTGACATCCGTCGGATATCACCGGGGCGCCATGCGAGACTTGCATTGGTGCCGGCGTTGTCCGGACGCGATACTCGAATACCCGCCGCCCGAGGAATCGACCATCATGGAAATCAAGCCGCCCTATCTCATGTACCTCGGCGACGTGCCGGATCAGTTGGCCGCCAAGACCGCGCACGGCATCGTGGACTGGCGGCGAGATTGGTGTCTCGGGCAGATGCGGCTGCCCGGTTGCGGCGCCGATCTCCGGCTTCCGGATATGACCATCGATGAAGCCGCCGCGAAGGGCGTCAAGACGCTGATCGTCGGCGTCGCCAATGCGGGTGGCGTGCTGCCGGATCACTGGACTTTGAACATCGTTCAGGCCATCGAAGCCGGTATGGACGTGGCGAGCGGCCTTCACGTACGGCTCGGGTCGAAGCCCGCGATCGCCGAGGCCGCGAAACGCACCGGCCGTCAGCTCTTCGACGTCCGCCATTCGGACCAGGTCTTCGCGACAGGCAAGGGCACCAAGCGCCCGGGCCTGCGTCTTCTCACCGTCGGCACCGATTGCTCGGTCGGCAAGAAGTACACGGTGCTGGCGCTCGAGAAGGAGATGCGTTCGCGCAATCTCGATGCGGATTTCAGGGCGACGGGCCAGACCGGGATCTTCATCTCCGGTCGCGGCGTCGCCATCGATGCGGTCGTTGCCGATTTCATCTCCGGCGCCGTCGAATGGATCTCACCGGCCGCCGCCCCTGGGCACTGGGACTTGATCGAGGGACAAGGTTCGCTCTTTCATCCATCTTTCTCCGGCGTGACGATGGGCCTTCTGCACGGCGCTCAGCCGGATGCCTTCGTTGTCTGTCACGAGCCGACGCGAAAGACGATGCGCGGCGTCCAGCACGCTCTACCCTCGATTGCCGAAGTGATCGACCTCACGGTCCTATGCGGCCAGCTGACGAATCCCGCCATCCGCCCGGTCGGCATTTCGGTCAATACGCAGGCGCTGACGGATGAGGACGCGCGGACCTATCTTGCCAAGGTGTCCGCCGAACACAGCCTGCCGGCGACGGATCCGATCCGCTACGGCGTCGGACCGATCGTCGACCACCTGCAAAAGCTTTATGCGTGAGCGCGCGACAGGCGGCTCTCTCACAACGAACGGAAAGAACAAGACAATGCTGAGAATTTGGGGCCGTGGAAATTCCACGAACGTCAAGAAGGTGCTGTGGTGCGCTGATGAACTCGGCCTGGACTACGAGCACGTCGACGCGGGCGGCGCCTTTGGGATCGTCGGCGAGCCGCGCTATCTCGCCCTCAACCCCAACGGCCGCATTCCGTGCATCGAGGACGACGGTGTCGTGGTGTGGGAATCGAACGCCATCGTTCGTTATCTCGCGGCCAAGCACGATACGGGCGGGCTTTACGCGACCGATGCGGCGGAGCGAGCCATTGGCGACAAGTGGATGGATTGGGCGACTGCATCCGTCGCGCTCCCCTTTCGTGACATATTCTGGAACGTCGTTCGCACCGCAGAGGCCGATCGCGATCACGCTCTGATCGAACGGGCCATGAAGACCTGTTCAGATCTCTTCACGATCGCCGACGCGGCGCTTGCAAAGCAGCCGTTCCTCTCCGGCGACCGCCTCCGCATGGGCGATATTCCGCTCGGCTGCTTCGCCTATGCCTGGTTCGCGATGCCGATCACGCGTCCCGAACTCCCCCACCTCGCGAAATGGTACGAGGGGCTGTCGAAAAGACCCGCGTATCAGAAGAGAGTGATGACGCCGCTGACCTGATCCGCGGCGCCTCATCTCGAGCGTGCCTCGCCTCAAGCCTCGTAGAGCGGAACGAGGCTCATCTCGGGCACGAGAACCAACCCTTTG
>NZ_JBFUKD010000076.1:0-9304 GCF_056401005.1 Microvirga sp. P4_G7
TCGTTCATCATGGCCACTGCGCCCGGGTCGACCACGCGGCCGAGGCCGCCGCCGCCGGGGCGCTGGTAGATCGACTTGCCGTCGGTCGTCTTGACCTGGTTGATCACGTACGGAATCACGCCGTTGCCGCCATTGGCGAAGGCGGCGTAGGCGCTGACGATCTCGAGGGGGGTGACTTCGGATGTGCCGAGCGCGATCGACGGGTTGGCTTGCAGAGCCGAGGAAATGCCGAGGCGTTGCGCGGTCTGCACCACGTTCTTCGGGCCGACCTCGAGGCCGAGCTTCACCGCGACGGTGTTGAGCGACAAAGCCAATGCATCGCGCAGAGTAATCGCGCCGCGGAAATCGCGATCGAAGTTTTCCGGTGTCCAGCCTTTGTAATTCACCGGCGAATCTTCGCGCACCGTATTCGGCGTGAGTCCCTGTTCGACGGCGGTGAGATACACGAACGACTTGAAGGCGGAGCCCGGTTGGCGCTTGGCGACGGTGGCGCGATTGAACTGGCTCGCCTCGTAATTGCGGCCGCCGACCAGAGCCTTCAAGGCGCCGTCAGGCAACATCGCGACGAGCGCGCCCTGACTGACGTTGAATTTCGTGCCCTTCGAGTCGAGCTCTTCGACGATCGAGCGCTCCCCCGCCGCCTGCATGGCCGGATCGATGGTGGTCGAGACGACGATGTCCGATTCGATGGTGCCGACGAAGTCGTCGAGCACGTCCATCACATAATCGGCGGCATAATTGGCCGAGCCCGCGCCTTTCGGACGAACCGCCTCTGCGGGCGCGCCGAGCGCCGTCTTGGTCATGCCCGGCGTGATGAATCCGAGATCGTTCATGGCGGCGATGACGAGCTCGCCGCGATCCTGCGCCGCTTTCGGATTGCGGTTGGGCGCGAGGCGCGACGGGGCCTGTACCAGGCCGGCGAGAACGGCCGCTTCCGAGAGCGACACGTTGCGGGCGGATTTGCCGTAATAGCGCTGGGCGGCGGCTTCGACGCCATAAGCACCAGCCCCGAAATAGACGCGGTTGAGGTAGAGTTCGAGAATCTCGTTCTTGGTGTAGGTGCGCTCGAGCCAAAGGGCGAGAATCGCCTCCTGGATCTTGCGCGACGCCGTGCGTTCCTGCGTGAGAAAAAGGTTCTTGGCGAGCTGCTGCGTCAGCGTCGAGCCACCCTGGGCGACGCCGCGCGACGAAACGTTGCGCATCATCGCCCGAGCGATGCCGACCGGATCGATGCCGAAATGATCGTAGAAACGACGATCTTCGATGGCGACGAAAGCGTTCGGCAGATAGGGCGGCAATTCCTTGATCGAGACGGTACGGCCGCCGGTCTCGCCCCGATTGGCGAGGAGCGAGCCGTCACTCGCCATGATGGCGATGTTGGGCGGGCGCTTGGGAACGGTCAGTTGATCGATCGGCGGCAATTGCGCCGCGTAATAGGCGACGACCGCGCCGACCGCGATAATTCCCCAAAGGCACAGAACGGCGCCCGCATAGACGAGCTTGCGGAGAATCGAGCCTCCGCCGCGTTTCGACCCTTTGCCGCCCTTGGTCGAGCGCCGGCGCGCCGGCTTGGCGCTGCTCGGCCTGGCACTACTCGGCCTGGCGCTGGCCGGCTTATCGCTGCCGGAATCCTGCGATGCGCGCTTTCGCGTCATGGGTGCCCCTGCCCGGTCCTCAGGCGAAAGGCGGAAATCCGACCCCTCCGCATCGGCGGCGGGCGTTCCGAAAACCGGCTCGCGCCGATCACGTCCGTTCGCCACTTGGTTCCTCGTCGTCACGGGGCCGCTACGTTCGGCCACCGTTGGTGTGAGCAATGTAATTGTGGCGGTTTAAGGGGCAGTTAAGCCCTCGGACGCTTCTCCTGCAGGTTGTCCGCTACTCGGCGGCGCGCTGCGGCTTTTGCGCATCGCCCACGAGGGCATGAATCCTCTCGAGATCCGCCGGCGGCGCGAGCGGTCGCCTGGCGTCGCCGTAGCCAGACCCTGTGGCGATGTGCGACAAACATCGCGGAATTCGCGGCCAGGGGGCGGTCAGCATGAGAAGTCCATGTGTCACGGGCGCGATCGCCATCGCGCTCCTATGGTCCGGTGTCGTGTGGGCGCAGGATTCGCGACCCGACCAGATCGACTACGCGATGTTCCCGCTCGCCGATGTCCGCGATTCGCCCGAGTGCCGGGTCAAGATCGCCGACGGGAAGGTCGATTTCGGTCCTGCCATTACCAATCCCTCGATCACATGTCCCGATGCCTTCGCCTGGTCCCTGTTCGTGCGCGCCGTCGGCGAGCAATTCTGGGAGGATTGGTCGACGGATCGACAGGTCTGGCCGAGCGATCCATGGCCGCGCTGTCGGGCCGGCATCGCCGCCGATCGCTGCTGTCCGGCGGTGGAGATCTCGAACGAGGCGTCGCCCGCCCATTGCCCGGTCTATCCCGGCCCCACGCCCGGCGTCCCGGCGAACCAGTTGCGTATGCCGGTGACGGCGCATCGCCTGTCGCCGGATCAGGCGAGCCAGATCCTGGGGCAAGGTTCGGGCCAAGGTTCGGGCCAAGGCAAAAAATGGACGGAGGTGCCGGCGGTCTTCAAGGCGCCGGTGATCGGCGCGTTGCAGGAGGAGTTGATCTACCGCAACAAGCCGATGGTCGATTATGTGTTCGACAACGAACTCTATCATACCGAAGGGCTGATCCGCGTCTTCGATTCGCTTGTCGAGAGGCTCGGCACGTCGGCGCCGCGGCACGCAAATCCGCCTGATCCCGCAGCCGCGCATCCGGCGCCGCCTCCGCTGACCCGCGTCGATTTTCCGATCTCGTCGCTGATGGTGAAAGCGAACTGGATCGCCGCCGACCGCGCCGCCCAGATCGGCATCGATCCGAACGACGAACGTCATCCCTACATCACGATGAATCTCGTTCCGCGCGCAGGCCCCGACGACACCACGCCGCCCGTCGCGAAGCCATACGTCCTGTTGTCGTTTCACTTGTCGAGCAAGGACGTCCCCAACTGGACGTGGTCGACGTTCGAGCATGTGAGCAATCAGGGCCGTTGCGACTGGACCGGATGCAACGACAGCTTCGGTTATCTCGCGACGACCGTTCCGATGCCCGACGACGTCTCGGCGCGAAACTACATCGCGCCGAACAAGAAAAGGAAAATCGACGACGCCGATGTAGACGCGTTCGATCTGGCACAACCCTATGCGGACGCGGGAGAAATCAGCAGCGCTCTCAGCGCCTTGTTGGCGACTGTCGAGATCGGAGCGCAGGCCGCGCCGAACCGCACCGGTCGTCCGCGCATCGGCGATGCCGCATGGCGATCATATCGTCTCAAGGGAACGCAGACCGATTTCGTCACGGCGACCGGCGTGCCGACGCGCCTCGGCAACTCCGTCACCGAGGCCGGCTTCGTCAACAGCGCGTCGTGCCTGTCATGCCATTCGCGGGCGGCGGTGACGCGTGAGGGCGTGCCGGCCTTCGCGATCTTTACGGACAGAATGAGCGACGCGGGTTTCGCGGAGAGCGTCAACGGACCGCCGAACCCCGCCTGGTTTTCGGTCAACGCGTTCTTCGGCCACGGTGCGCAACGGGAATCGCCACGCATCCTGGCGGTCCAGACCGATTTCGTTTGGGGTTTTCGCTTCGCTTGCCCGATGGAGCCCCGCGCACTCGGGCCATCCTGGTGCAAGAACCTGACGTCGAAAGGATATTCGACGCCAGTGCCGACCAGACCCGGCGCAACGATGCCGACGCCGTGACGGTCACCCTCTGAGGGGACCGTCACTTCGGATCGAGGGATCGTGCGCTAGGCGAGGGTGAACGTCATCGTGATTTCGGCGTTCAACACCTTGGAAACCGGGCAGTTCTTCTCGGCCGCGCGGGCCAGTTCTTCGAACTTGGCGCGGTCGATTCCCGGAACGTTGGCCTGCAGCGTCAAAGCCGATTTCGAGATCTTGAAGCCCTCGCCTTCCTTGACGAGGGAGACGGTCGATTCCGTCGTCAGCTCGCTCGGAGTGAAACCCGCGCCCTGAAGCTGGAAGGCCAGCGCCATGGTGAAGCAGCCCGCATGGGCGGCGGCGATCAGCTCTTCCGGATTGGTGCCCTTCTCGTTCTCGAAGCGGGTCTTGAAGGAATAAGGCGTCGACGAGAGCACGCCGGAATCGGTCGTGAGATGGCCGGTTCCATCCTTGCCGGTGCCCTGCCAAACGGCTTTAGCCTTGCGATCCATGATCGTCTCCACTGTTTTCGCGTGTTGCGGGCGATGATCTAGCGCGCCGGCCCCCGAAGGGGATAGGGCGAATGTAAACCTTCCGCATGAAAAGGCCTTGGCACGTCGGGTATTTGCGACATGGTGAGAGCAACGTCGTTGTGAGCGCCAGGGATTTCGCATGATCAATATTCACGCCGGCCCGCGCCCGCGCCTTTTGACTTCGATCGTGGCGGCGGCCGTGATCTACACCCTGTTGCCGGGCGTTTGGCCGCTCAACACGCGGTTGCTGGCCGCCTGGGACGCCGGCATCCTGCTCTACCTCGCGGCGCTCGCGATCATGTTCGCGCGTTCGAACGTGGACAAGATGCGCTACCGCGCGAGCCTGGAAGACGAGGGCGCCATCGTCATCTTGATCCTCACCCTCGCCGCCGCCGTAGCGACACTCGGCGCCATCGCCATCGAGCTGCACGGAATCAGCGCGGCCGAAGCCCGCGATCAAGCCGTGCGCCTGTCGATCGCCGGCGCGACCATCCTCTGCTCGTGGTTTCTCGTTCACACCATCTTTGCCGTCCATTACGCACACGAATTCTACGGCGATGGCGGTGATCGCGGCGGCCTGACGTTCCCACACGAGAAGGAGCCGGATTATTGGGATTTTCTGTACTTCGCCTTCAATTTCGGGGCAGCGGCGCAAACGTCGGATATCGTCATCGTTTCGCGGCGGATGCGACGTCTGACGCTCGGCCACACCATCCTGGCGTTCTTGTTCAATACGACGATTCTCGCGCTCGCGATCAATGTGGCGGCAGGCCTGCTCTAGGTCACGGCGCTTCGATCTCGTCACGCTCGCCATCGATCACCCGGCGCACGAGGGCAAAGCCGAATCCCGCGCGCGCGAGCGCCGCCATGTCCTTGTCCCTGTAAGGCTCTCGCTCTCCCGGACGATAGGGCCCGAGCTTGCGACGGCGCGCGAAGGCCACGGCGGCGGCCTCGTCCGTGTTCTCGTCCTGATCGAGGGCAGCGGCGACGGTCTCGCGATCGATTCCCTTTGCAGCGAGCTTGGCGCCGATCGCCCGCGCGGACCCGCCCCGCCTCCTGAGCGTCGCCACCCGGGCGGCCGCGTAACGCGTGTCGTCGATGAGCCCGAGCCGCAGGCTCGTCGTGACGACGTCGTCGATCATCTCGCCGAACTCGGTCGGATCCTCGCCCCGCAGCCGGCAACGTTTCTCCACCTTGCGCTGGAGGACCCGCCGCAGATTGTGCGCGGAGGAAGAATATTGCTCGAGATAAGCCATCGCCGCGCGCCGCAGATAGGCGAGCGTGACCCGTCGCGGCGGCTTGCGGGTGGCGGCGTCCGAAAAGTTCATGCGGATCCGGAAATCGGATCGCCGGATCGCTCCACCGCGCCGCGTCGCTGCAATTGCAACGTGATGAACCAGCACAGGGAAGCCCAGGCAGCACCGATGCACCAGCCGCCGACGACGTCGCTCGGCCAATGAACGCCGAGATAGACGCGGCTCATGCCGATGATGAGGGTCAAGAAAACCGCGAGCCCGATGATGAACGCTTTGAGCCGCCGCCGCGGCATCATGCGGGCGAAAACCGCGCCCAGCGTCAGATACGCGATGGCCGAGAGCATCGCATGGCCGCTCGGGAAGCTTGCCGTGTAGACCTGGACTGCATGGGGCACGAGATCCGGCCGCGGCCGGTCGAAACCGGCCTTGAGCAGGGTCGACAGGAGCAAACCGCCGTCCACCGCGAGAAACACGAGGAGCGCAGCGCCGCGTTTGCCGGCCATGAGCAGGCAGATGATCGCCGAGGCGGTGACGATGGTGAGGACAGTGTCACCGCCGAGCGCCGTGATGTCGCGTGCGGCTTCCTCGAGCCATCCCGGGCCGAGAGGATCGGCTGGGTTCTGCGGGCTGCGCAGGGCGAAAAGGATGCTGCGGTCGAGGGACATGGTCTCGCCCTCCCGCATCTCGTCGGCAAGGGCGAAGAACGCCCAACCGAACATGGCGACGCCGAGGAAGGAGAGCAGGGGGCCGATTTCGTTGAACCCGAAACGCAGCCAGATTTTTTGGGCGGGAGCGAGCAGGGAGGTCATGGGGCAGGGACAATAGGGCGGAGGAAGGCAGGTGGCGAGGGCCGTCTCTCCGACGCCATCACCTCAGGCGTCATGGCCGGGCCCCGGCTACCTCGATCGGTGAGGAGCGGTGATCTTCGCATCGTGGTCAGCGGGACAAGCCCGGTGATGACATGGGTGGTGGAGGTGATGGTGGTGGTGGAAAACCTGCCCTAAATCACAACCCGAGCCGCTTTTTCCAGCTCTTGGGGACGGCGATCTCGGGAAGGCCCAGCCAGTCGGCCATCAGGCGCAGCTCGTCCGCCATCGGTCCCGCGATATCGGCGGGTTCGGCGTGACCTTCCGGATGGATCGAGTGCACGATCAGGCGCCCCGTCGCGCGATCCGCCTTCAGATCGAGGCGGGCGACAATCGTCTCGCCGAGCAGGAACGGCAGGCAATAATAGCCGTATTCCCGTTTCTCGGCGGGGGTGTAGATCTCGATGCGGTAGTGAAAGTCGAACAGGCGCTCGGTGCGGGTGCGCTCCCAGACGATGGGATCGAAGGGCGAAACCAGCGCCCGCGCGTCGATCCTGCGCGGCAGCCGTGCCTGAGGATCGAGATAGATCGGCCCGGACCATCCATCGACCGCCACCGGAACGAGATCCCCCGCTTCGACGAGTTCCGGAATGCGCGCCTTGGCATCCGCCGGTCCTAYGCGAAAATAATCGCGCAGGCAGCGTTCGCTGGCGATGCCGAGCGCGCTGATCGCGTGTCGCAGAAGCGCGCGCTGCGCCTCGTCCTCCGAGGGGGTCGGCGCGTTGAGGATGTCTGACGGGATCACCCGTTCGGGCAGATCGTAGAGCCGCTCGAAGCCCCGTCGCGAGGCGGTCGTGACTTCTCCGGCCCAGAACAGCCATTCCAGAGCCCGCTTACCGTCGCTCCAGCCCCACCAGGAGCCGAGACTCTTGCCGCCTTCGCTCAGTTCGCCCGCGCCGATCGGCCCGCGAGCGGCGATCTCGTTGCGTACGGTCTCGATGAAGGCGCGCTTTTCCTGGCCGAAGCGGGCAATGCCGCCATAGGTGCCGTCCCCCTGCGCCGCTCGCGCCATTCGCCAGCGGAAGAGGGGATGCAGGTCCATGTGGATCAGCGACGCCTCATGACCCCAATATTCGAAGGTCTTGCGGCTCTTGCGGTGATAGGCGGCTCGTTCGAGGAGCGTCCGGTCGTAGGCGCCGAGCCGCGAGAACAGCGGCATGTAATGCGCGCGCACCAGCACGTTGACCGAATCGATCTGCAACAGATGCGAGCGCGACAGAAGACGCCCCAGATGCCGCGCCGTCGGCTGATCGGGACGCTTCTCGTCGAACCCCTGCGCGGCAAGAGCGATACGACGAGCCTGGGAGAGAGAAAGTTTGGTGCGGGGCGCCATGGGAAAACATTACGGTGAGAGACACAGAGCTAGCGTCTCGGCGCACGCTTCGGCAAGGGGCGATGAGGGAATTGTGCGCCTCCCTTGATCCCGATCACAGGCAAGGTGCATATCTGCCCTGCAGGGACCGTTTGGGACAAAGGCGCGCCTCATCCTTTAACACGATCCGGAATGACGTGATGGGTGAGATGGATCAGGCCACCAAGACACTGGACTCGCGGTCACTGGACCCCCAGGCACCGCATGCCCCGGCGCAGACGCTCAGCCAGGCCGAGATCCGGCGAATCATCATCGGATTGATGCTCTCCCTGCTTCTCGCAGCGCTGGACCAGACCATCATTGCGACGGCGCTCCCGACGATCGGGCGCGAGCTCGGCGATGTGGAGCACCTGCCCTGGGTCGTGACGTCCTATCTCCTTTCCGCAACGGCGGTGACGCCGCTCTACGGCAAGTTCAGCGACAGCCACGGTCGGCGTATCACGCTTCTCATCGCGATCGTCGTCTTCATCGTCGGCTCCGTCGCCTGCGCCTTGGCGCCCAACATGCTCGTGCTGGTTTCGGCCCGCGCGCTCCAGGGCCTCGGCGGCGGCGGTTTGATCGCCCTGGCGCAGACGATCGTCGCGGATCTTGTCTCGCCGAAAGAGCGCGGGCGCTATCAGATGTATTTCGCCAGCGCCTTCATGACCGCGAGCCTGCTCGGCCCCGTCCTCGGGGGATTTTTTTCCGAACATCTGCACTGGTCGGTGATTTTCTGGATCAACCTGCCACTCGGTTTCATCGCGTTCGTCATCGCCTATCACGGCTTGAAGAAGCTGCCCCGCTTCGACCGGCCGCACCGGCTCGATCTTCTGGGCGCGGCGCTCCTGGTCTGCGCGACCGTCTCGCTTCTTCTCGCGTTGAGTTGGGGCGGGCTGCGGTTTGCATGGTTGTCGCTGCCGATTATCGGCCTTGTCGGCTCGTCCCTCGTCCTGTGGGTCGTCTTCGCCTGGCGGATGAAGACCGCGCCAGAGCCGCTGATTCCGGCCGACGTGTTGCAAAACCAGGTCGTGCGCACGGGAACGCTCGCCGCCTGTTTCGGCATGGGAACCTATATCGGCCTCAGCATCTATCTGCCGATCTATTTCGAGGTCGTGCGCGGCCTGTCGGCGAGCCATTCGGGCCTTGCGCTCATCCCGCTGATGGCGGGAACCGTCGTCGGCGCCAACATTTCCGCCCGCGCGATGATGCTGATGACCCGCTACAAGCTGCCGCCGCTGATCGGGCTCGTGCTGTCGATCGCCGGAACCGGCCTGATGGTCGCGTTCGGCGACACCATGTCGATTCCGGCGGTCGAAGGCGTTCTCGCGCTCATCAGTATCGGGCTCGGCATGTTGCTGCCGGTGACGACCGTCGCCATCCAGAATGCGGTGGCGCCCCACCAGCTCGGCACGGCCACCGGCACGGCGAATTTCTTCCGGTCGCTCGGCGGCGCGTTCGTCGTCGCCTTGTTCGGCGCGATCGTCCTCAGCGGCACAGGGCTGACGGGCGCTGCCAGTTTCGAGAATCTCGCATCGAGCGCGGCGCAAAGCGGCGTCGATCTCGCAGGCGTCTTTCGCTATGTCTTCGCC
>NZ_JBFUKD010000077.1:0-9302 GCF_056401005.1 Microvirga sp. P4_G7
GCGTCCAGTGATTGACCTTCGCGTGATGCTCGGGATGCGTCGCCGCGGGAGCCGAAGAATCGAGATGCCCGGGGGCAACAGCTTGCTGTTCTGCCATGATTTTCTTAGCGGCTCTTTCCCGCGGACGCCTTTTTAGTGTGCGCTGCGAATTCGAGGAGAGACAATCCCTCCCAGAGCGCGATCAGCAAAAGTCGATCCTGCCTTGCGTCCAATTACGCCTTAAACCTTTGAAATTGCGCAAGAACAGATCGTCGAACCGTTTTCGGTGCGGCGGATCCCTGCACGAGCCGGTGGGGCGTTTGYGGCGCCGGCGCGGCGGGTCTCTAACACATCGCGTGCGAGCTTAAAACGGAATCTGCGCGGTGGTTCCACCAAAGTCGCGGACGGCAGGTCTTATTCGGCAGCGTTTCTGGTGCCGGTGCCATAGCGCTTCTCGATGTAGTCGAGGACGAGCTTCTGAAAGTCTTGCGCCAGCGTCGCGCCCCGCAAGGTGACGGCCTTGCGCCCATCGATGAACACCGGCGCGGTCGGTTGCTCGCCGGTCCCTGGGAGAGAGATGCCGATATCGGCGTGTTTGGACTCGCCCGGGCCGTTGACGATGCAGCCCATGACCGCGACGTTCAGCTCCTCGACGCCGGGATATTGCTCCCGCCATCCCGGCATCGACGTCGAAATCCAGGTCTGAATGTCCCGGGCCAGTTCCTGGAACACGGTCGAGGTGGTCCGGCCGCAGCCAGGGCAGGCGGCGACAAGCGGGACGAAGGTGCGGAAACCCATCGTCTGCAAGAGTTCTTGGGCGGTCCTGACCTCCACCGTGCGATCGCCTCCCGGCTCCGGGGTGAGCGAATAGCGGATCGTATCGCCGATCCCCTGCTGCAGAAGGATGCCGATGGCGGCCGAGGAGGACACGATGCCTTTCGTCCCCATGCCGGCCTCCGTCAGGCCAAGGTGGATGGCGTAATCCGAGCGCTTGGCGAGGTCCTGATAGACGGCGATGAGATCCTGCACCGCCGAGACCTTCGCCGAGAGGATGATGCGGTCTCGCGCCAGGCCGATTTCTTCGGCGCGGGTCGCGGAGAGCAACGCCGATTGGATCATTGCCTCACGGGTCACCCAGCGGGCGTCGCGCGGCCGGGCCGAGGCGGCATTCTCGTTCATCAGGTGAGTCAGGAGTTCTTGGTCGAGAGATCCCCAGTTGGCGCCGATGCGCACGGCTTTACCATGCCGGATCGCCATTTCGACGATGGCGCCGAACTGCTTGTCCTTCTTTTCCTTGAATCCGACATTGCCGGGATTGATACGGTACTTGTCGAGGGCTTCGGCACAGGCCGGGTGATCGGCCAGAAGCTGATGGCCGATGTAATGGAAGTCGCCCACCAGGGGGACGGTTACGCCGAGCCTGTCGAGTCGCTCGCGGATCTTGGGCACGGCAGCTGCCGCTTCATCGCGGTCGACAGTGATCCGGACGAGTTCAGACCCCGCCTGCGCCAGCGCCGCGACCTGGGCCACGGTGGCATCCGCATCGGCGGTATCCGTGTTGGTCATGGATTGCACGACGATCGGCGCGCCGCCGCCGACCAGCACCGACCCGACCTGAACACCGACGCTACGGTGGCGCGGGGCGGGTCCGGCGACGTCGCTCGCAGACAATTCGGGAGAAGGTGAGGTTACGGAAGTCATCAAGCGTTCCACGACGGCAGATCGAGCCTGCCGTCGTTTAGCTGAAGCCTAATCGCCCGTCCGTCAAGCGTGGCGGACGATGAGTCGGGGATGCGCGAATGTCTCAGTTCGCCTGCACCCGGCAATGCGTGCATTGCCCGGTGATCTCGAGCACTTTCGCCGTCGGCCGGAAGCCCTCGTCGGACAGGAGATTCGCGACATCGTCCGTCAGGGTTTGCGCGGTCGCTTCGTCCACGCCGCCGCAATCGTCGCATATCAGAAGCGCAACCACCTCTCGCGGGTCACCGCCGCTGAGGCTCGCCACATAGGCGTTCTTGGTCGTGAGGCGACGGGCGAGGCCCTGTTCGATGAGAAATTCGAGAGCGCGGTAAACGGTGATCGGGGCGAGCCGTTCACCCGCAGGAGCAAGCACTTCGGCCAACTCGTAGGCTCCGAGCGGCCGGTGCGTGGCGTACATCGCCTCCAGCACCCTGCGGCGAATGGGCGTCAGCCGGGCGCCGTTGGCGCGGCAGATGGCTTCGGATTGAGCCAGAGCCTTGGGCGCGCGCTCAGCTTGGCGGAGAGCGTGTGCACAAAGAGTGGCGTGCCTTGGGGTTTCGATGCGAGCAAGTGAACCGGACATGATTGAACCTGTCGTTGTGCTGGGCTGCGCCTGTCGGTTGAGCCCGTTCCAATTCCTGTTCGTTTATAGAGGTAATGTACTATCCTTTCATAGAGCTATTTGTGCAACCCTGGATCACTTCAACCTTGCATGCACGCAAAGTCGCGCAAAGGCGCTCGCTAGGTGAATCGCCACACGCTCGTTCGTTTGATCTCGGAATCCTCGAGGGTGCGGGTCACCGGCACCTGATAGGTCGCCACCGCGGCGAGACGCTCCTTCGGCAGGTAGGAGCGCCCGGGATCGCCGAGCAATACCCCGGCACCGCGTTCGCCCAGGGCGAACAGCCACGCGACGACCCTTTTCGCGAGGTCCTGTTCGTAGCAGATGTCGCCGGCGAGTACGACGTCCCAGCCGTCGTCCGAGCCGACGAGATCGGTCTGGCAACGCGAGATCTCAACGCCGTTCGCCTCCGCATTCAGGTCGATGGCGGCGATCGCGAACGAGTCGATGTCACAAGCAAGCACGTTCGCGGCGCCGGCTTTCGCGGCAGCGATGGCCACGAGGCCGGAGCCCGAGGCGAAGTCGAGAACCCGCTTGCCCTTCACGATCTCGGGATGATCGAGAATGTAGCGCGCAAGCGCCTGACCGCCGGCCCACGCAAAGGCCCAGAACGGCGGCGGGAGACCAATGGCGCCGAGCTCTTCTTCGGTCCGCTGCCACAGGTCGGTGGCCTCGTCCGCGACGTAGATGGCGATCTCGGGTGTGTGCGGTACGGGGCGGAGCCGGGTCTCGCGTTTGATGAAACCGGCGGGGTCGTCGATCATGCCGACAGCATGGCGCGATAGAGGCGCTGCACCGCGTCCATTACGTCACGTTCAGTAAAGCCTGAGATCACGCGGAGGCGCGCCGCCGCGCCCATGCGTGCGACCATGTCCTTGTCCGATGCGAGCGCGACAAAGATGTCGGCGAGGGCAGTTGCTTCGGGCGTCGCGGCGATGCGTCCCTCGATTCCATCGCGAACGAGTGCGCGGCAACCTGGAACGTCCGTCGTCACCAAGGCCCGTCCGCAAGCGGCGGCTTCGAGAAGCGTGCGCGGCAGGCCCTCGCCTCCTCGCGAAGGAAGGCAACCGACATGATGGGCGCGATAGATCGCGGCGACGTCGAGCGTCGGCCCGTGCCAATGAATGCCAGGTTCTTCGCTCCAGCGCCGGAGCGTCTCCTCCGGGATTGCCTTCGGGTTCGAGGGGTCGGGGGCGCCGTAAAGGGAAAGTTCGATCGCAGCACCTCGAGCCCTCGCCAGCATGACGCCCTCGACGGCGAGATCGATGCCTTTCGACCACAGCATCCGTGCCACGAGGGCGATTTTGAGGGGTGGCTGTGAGGGGAGCGGGGCCGGCGCGAAGTGCTCGGGGTCGACGCCGGCGCCACCGACGATCGTCACATTGGCGGCCGCAGGATCGAGACCGAGGCGCTTTGGGTCGTCGGGGTTCTCGAACAGAAAATGGGTTTTGGCCGTCGCCAAGCCGCGCACCAACACGCGAATCGCGCGCTGCGCGAGGCGACCCACGATATCCGTTCGGGCACCGAGAAAGCCGAGGCCCGTCAAAGCGAAGATCCGCCGCTCCACCCCTGCGAGCATTGCCGCGAAGCCGCCGACCAGGATCGGCTTCAACGCGATGCAATGAATGATATCGGCCCGCTCCGCCTTGAGGATCGAGGCCAGCTGTCCAGCCGCGTACCCGGCCGCCATGGGATTGAGGCTGCGGCGCTCGGCTTCGAGCGCGATGACTTTGGCGCCGGTCGCTTCGATGGCGTCGCGATGGTCGCGCACCCGACAGACGACGCGCACGGCGAACCCTTGCTCCTGGGCGGCGCGCGCCATGGGCAGAAAATGCGACGCGAAGAACCAATCCTCGGTGACAACGAAGACGAGTTTTCGTCCACGGGGATCGGAGGCGTCTTGCGGGTCGGAAGAGGAAGCGGGCACGGAACGTCCAGAGCGAGATTGCAAGCTCTTCTAGTGCATGATCCGCCGAAGGGGAAACGGTTCGCGAGCCGAGCCGGAGGGAACCGCCTGTCACGATTCTCGTTGGCACCTCGCCGCTCCAAACACAGCTCCCCTTGGAACCCGCGAGGACATGTTGCTCGATCAAGCCCCGGCCCGGGACGACGTCATCGACCCCCGCGATGCGGCGGAGACCGTCGGTCTCCTTTATGTATCCGACGAGGACCCTGGGATCCGGAGAAAAAAGGCCGGCACCGGCTTCTCTTACGCCGGCCCCAGCGGCGCCAAGGTGAAAGACAAGGCGACGCTCGACCGGATCAAGGCGCTGGCGATTCCGCCCGCCTACACGGACGTGTGGATCTGCGCCAAAGCGAACGGTCACATCCAGGCGACCGGCCGGGACGCCAAGGGGCGCAAGCAATACCGCTATCACGCATCGTTTCGCGAGATTCGCGAAAGCACCAAGTTCGAGCACATGCTGGAATTCGCCCGATCGCTCCCGGCGCTCAGAAAAGCGATCGATGCGCATATGAGCCTGCGCGGGCTACCGCGCGAGAAGGTTCTCGCCACCATCGTCCATCTGCTCGAAACGACCCTGATCCGTGTCGGCAATTCCGATTATGCCAAGCAGAATAAGAGCTATGGCCTGACGACGTTGCGCGTTCCCCACGTGGAAATCGATGGTTCGGAATTGCGGTTCCAGTTTACCGGCAAGAGCGGCAAGTCCTGGCGGCTGAAGATCAAGAACCGGCGCGTGGCGAAGATCGTCCGCGCCTGCCAGGACCTGCCGGGTCAAGCCCTCTTCCAATACCTCGACGACAACGGCGATCGGCAATCGGTCTCGTCCACCGACGTGAACGCCTACTTGCGCGAGATCACCGGCCGGGACGTGACCGCCAAGGATTTTCGCACGTGGGCCGGGACGGTGCTCGCCACCATGGCCTTGGCGGAATTCGAGGCGTTCGACAGCGAGGCCAAGGCCAAGAAAAACATCAGGGCGGCCGTCGAGGAGGTCTCGTCCCGGCTCGGCAATACCCCGACGATCTGCCGCAAATGCTATGTGCACCCGGATGTTTTCGCGTGTTACCTGGAAGGCGATCTCCTCGCGAGCATCAAGGAGCAGGCCGAAGCGGAGCTTCGCGAGAAGCTTGACGGCCTCAAGCCGGAGGAAGCGGCCGTGCTGTCCTTCCTGCAGCGGCGCCTGACGAAGGAAGTCGCGAAAAAGGGAAGCGCCTCGGGCCGATCGCGCCGGCGCGGCGCATAGCCACAGGCAACGCTCGAATTTGCCCGTGTGACGGTCTCTGACGGATCCCCTCGCGGTCTCGAGCTTGGCGGGAGTTTGGGCGGGCGGGTCCCCAAAATGAACACATTCTTTGGCGACCTGTCCCGCCGCAACGGGCCATTTCGTCGATTTTCGGCCCCAAGGGCGCGTGACCGTCCGCATTGCCAATGCGCTTGCGAAGTGGCCGATTCCACCGGAGAGCGCGGAAACTATCTTTTGAGAAAGCGGGCACCTTTTTTTGACCCGCGGTTGACATAGTTACATGGAATATGGTTACAAAAGATCGTTGCGTTACGTAAACCGCGATTGATAGGGGCCTTAAGGCACAAACCGGAGTATCTTAGACGCCATCCGTAGGATGGGGTCCCGGAATCCGATTGCTGCGAGCCTCGATAGAATCGTCCCGTAAGGAAAACGCTCCGCTCCAAATGCCCATCCGTGCCTTTCGGTGGTGTAATAGGGATCGGTCAAGAGTCGTCTAGGAACGTCAAATGAAGCAGTCAACAAGACCAAGAGAAGACAGCTCGGAAGTGACCGATGCTCTGAAGGTGTGTCTCCCCTCGTTCGGTGGGGTCGCCATCTTCTCGGCCATCGTGAACATTCTGGCCCTGACCGGCTCGCTGTACATGCTGCAGATCTACGATCGGGTCCTGTCGAGCCGGAGCGTGTCGACCCTCGTCGGTCTGTCCCTCATCGCTCTGGCGGCCTACGTGCTCTCGGGTGCGCTGGACACGATCCGCGGCAAGATGCTCGCCCGCATCGGTGCCCGGTTCGACGAGATCCTGGCGCGGCGTATTTTCGACCTCGTCGCGACGATGCCGCTCAAGGGCGCCAAGCCCTCCGAGAGCCTTCAGCCCGTTCGCGACCTGGATCAGATTCGTAACTTCCTTTCCGGCATGGGACCGACGGCACTGTTCGACATGCCGTTCATGCCGATCTTCTTCCTCGGCTGCTTCATCATTCACCCCTGGCTCGGCATCATGTCGGTCTGCGGCGGTGTCGTGATCGTGCTCCTGACGCTGTACACGGACGCGAAAAGCCGCGCCCCCATGTACGAGCTCACCAAGAGCGGCGCCGAACGGCACGCGCTGGCCGAAACCAGCCGCCGCAACGCGGAAGCCGTCCGAGCCCTCGGCATGACGGGCTTCCTCGGTACCCGTTACGACAAGGTGCATACCCGCCACGTGGATGATGGCTTGCGCGTCAGCGAATCCTCGTCCGTCATGGGCGCCTTCGCCAAGATCTTCCGTATGGTCCTGCAATCGGGCATCCTGGGTCTCGGCGCACTTCTGGTCATCGATGGCCATATGTCCGCCGGTTCCATGATCGCAGCCTCGATCATGATGTCCCGCGCACTCGCCCCGATCGAGATCGCGGTGGCGAACTGGAAGGGCTTCATCGGCGCACGCCAGAGCTATCATCGCCTGGAGCGAATCCTGTCGCTGGTGCCCGCTCAAGGTAAGCGTCTGCCGCTTCCCGCGCCGGTCAACGAACTCTTTGCCGAAGACATCTATGTCGGCGCTCCGGGTTCCAACCAGGCGATCGTGCAGGGCGCGTCGTTCCAGCTGAAGTCCGGCCAAGGCCTTGGCCTCATCGGACCCAGCGCCTCCGGCAAGTCGAGCCTGGCTCGTGCACTCGTCGGCGTCTGGCCGACCCTGCGGGGCGAGGTCCGCGTCGATGGCGCTGCCCTCGACCAGTGGGAATCCGACAATCTCGGACGTCACATCGGCTATCTGCCGCAGGATGTGGAATTGTTCGACGGCACGATCGCCGAGAACATCTCCCGCTTCCAGCCCGAGGCCGCTCCCGAGGCGATCATCAGGGCCGCCAAGACTGCCGGCGCCCATGAACTGATCCTCAATCTGGCGGATGGCTACGATACGCATATCGGCGAGGGCGGGGCGTCCCTGTCGGGCGGACAGCGCCAGCGCGTCGCGCTGGCTCGCGCCCTCTACGGCGACCCCTTCGTCGTCGTGCTCGACGAGCCGAACGCCAGCTTGGACGGCGCCGGCGACGAAGCCCTGAACCAAGCGATCCTGTCGGTTCGCGAACGGGGCGGCGTCGTCGTCATCATCACCCACCGTCCTGCTGCCCTCGGCAACGTGGATCTCGTGGCGATCATGGAAGAAGGCCGCATCAAGGCTCTCGGCCCACGGGACGAGGTTCTGCAGGCCGTCATGAAGCGCAACAACGCAACGCCGGCTCCGCGGCCAGCCGCTGCGCAAGGCACGTCCCTGAGGGAGGTCGGCTAATGCTCGTCCTATCAAACGCTCCGGCTCCCAAGCCGTCGACCCATCAAAAGAAGCTCCGCTATCTCAATCGGCTGGGTCTCTCCTGCATCCTGTTGTTCGGCGGAACGATCGGCCTCTGGGCCGCCACCACGAACCTGTCGGGCGCAGTGGTTGCCGGTGGCCAGTTCGTGATCGACTCCAGCGTCAAGAAAGTTCAGCACCCCACCGGCGGCATCGTCGGCGAGCTGAAGGTTCGTGAAGGCGATCGCGTCAACGCTGGCGACCTACTCGTGCGTCTCGACGAGACGGTGACGCGGGCCAATCTTCAGGTCGTTTCCAAGCAGCTCGACGAACTCCTGGCGCGCCAAGCGCGTTTGGAAGCCGAGCGCGACGGGGCCGGCCACATGGATTCGCCGGTCGAATTCGCCGATCGCATGACCGAGCCGGCTATTGCCAAGATGGTCGCCTCCGAGCGCACCTTGTTCGAGGCGCGCAAAGCGACCCGCGAGAGCCAGAAGGACCAGTTGAAGAAGCGCATCTCGCAGTTCCAGGACGAGATCCGTGGCCTTTCGGCACAGCAGGATTCGAAAGCACGCGAAGCCGAGTTCATCAAAGAAGAACTGAAGGGCGTTCGCGATCTCTACCAGAAGAATCTGGTTCAGTTGCCTCGCCTCAACGCGCTGGAACGCGACGCTGCGCAAATCGAAGGGCAGCGTGGCCAGTTAATCGCGGCCGTGGCGCAATCCGAAGGTCGCATCGCCGAAACATCGCTGCAGATCATTCAGGTCGACGAGGAAATGCGCGCGACCACGCTGAAAGAACTCCGCGAGGCTCAGGCGCAGATCAACGAATACACCGAACGTAAGGTGGCTGCGCTCGATCAGTTGAAGCGTATCGACATCCGCTCGCCGAGCACGGGTTTCGTGCATCAGCTGAATGTGCACACGGTCGGCGGCGTGATCTCGCCGGCGGAACCGGTGATGCTGATCGTGCCGACCAACGATGTGTTGGACCTTGAAGCGCGCGTGCAGCCGTCGGAAATCGACCAACTGCGCCTCGGCCAAGCGGCGACGATCCGCATTCACGCTTCGAATGCCCGCTCGACGCCCGAACTGCACGGAACGCTGTCGCGAATTTCGGCCGACGTTTCCCGCGATCAGCAGACCGGCGCGTCGTTCTACACGATCCGTGTCGCAATCCCGGCGGACCAGCTCAAGAAATTGGGCGAGCTGAAGATCCTGGCCGGCATGCAGGCGGAAGTGTTCGTCGAGGTGAACGAACGGACGCCGTTCCAATATCTCATGAAGCCCGTGAGCGAACAATTCGCCCGCGCCTTCCGCGAGCATTGATCGCCGCATCAAACTGAAAATCGTTGAAAGGCCCGGTTGCAAAGCCGGGCCTTTCGCTTTCTGGGGTCTTTTGTTCTCCGAATCCTTGCGCGATATGAGCACAGGATTGAAACCTTGCGCCGCCTCGGGAGTTTAAAGCTTAGCCATTCGGGCG
>NZ_JBFUKD010000078.1:0-9265 GCF_056401005.1 Microvirga sp. P4_G7
GGGTGCTCTCCACCGAGCATCAGGCGCACCATGTCCTTCGAGAACCAGCGCGCGTCTTCCAGTTCGGCCTCGTCGATCGAAATGGCATCCGTCAGCGCTTCGCCGATGCAGCCGATCATCAGAGACGATGGAAACGGCCAGGGCTGGGACGCAAGATAGCGCACCGTCCCGACACGCACGCCCGCTTCCTCGAATGTTTCGCGACGAACCGCATCCTCGATCGTTTCGCCGGGTTCGAGGAAACCCGCGAGGCAGGAATAGCTCCTGGGAGCGAACCGAGCCTGACGACCGAGCAGGCATTTGTCGCCACGTGCGATCAGCATGATCACGACCGGATCGGTGCGGGGAAAATGCTGCGTGCCACAGGCGGCACAGTCGCGTCTGAAGCCCGCATGAGCGAGCGTCGTCGACGCACCGCAATTGGCGCAGAAGCGATGGCGGGCGTGCCAATCGAGAATCGATTTCGCCGTCGCGAGCAGACCGAGTTCTTCTTCCGGCACGAGGCCCTGCACGGCGATGGACCGCAAGTCGGCGACGACGAAATCGGAATCGTCGCGAAACAGATCGGCGGCATCGGGAGGCGCCAACGTGGCGACCGTCGGCCGGTCCTTGAACGTCCCGAGAAAAACTTGTTCCTTGCGGCGAGGGAGGCGCGCGAGGGCGGAGGCGGGAAGGAGACCGGTTCCCGGCACTCCCGCACGCAAGATCGGAATGTCTCCCGCGAGAATCACCATCGCCGTTCGCGGATCGGCGGCGTAGCGGGCAAGAGCGGTCGGATCGCCCTCGGCCGTGTGGCGGATGAGGGGGTTCGAAGCGTAGCCTATCGTCATGATTCAAGCGGCCATGAAGAGGGCGGCGGCGCGATCGAGCATCGCCGTTGCCGCATGGTCAGGGTAGGGTGAACGGGTACCGTGGCCCCAGACAGGGCCCGGCCAGGCCGGGTCGGAGCGGAAGCGGCCGATGACGTGAACATGAAGCTGCGGAACGATGTTGCCGAGCGCACCCACATTGATCTTGTCGGGCTTCGCGAGCGTGGCCATGACGCCTATCGCAATACGGATCTCGCGCATCAGTTCGGCTGCCTGCTCATCCGTCAGGTCGGTCAACTCGCTCGCTGCCGCCACCCGTGGCACAAGGACGAACCAGGGAAAACGGGCGTCGTTCAGCAGGAATACGCTGGAAAGGGAGAGATCGCCGATCGGCAGGGTGTCGGCCTTGAGCCGAGAATCGAGGCTGTAGCTTGTGGACATGCGGCCACGTTAGCCGAGCGCCGCGCCCCCTGCCATCCCTCGGGGGCATTCCTCCTCGGCATTCCTCCCGTGCAGCGCGCTAGCAACTTGCGTTCCGGATCCGAAAACCTCATATAGACGCCGGGAGGTTGGCGAGGGACGTCTCACTCGCCAACCGGGTCAGATCCGGAAGGAAGCAGCCCTAACGAGACCGAACGGGTCTTCGTCCAGCCTCCCACCCTGACGCTCCGCCGAATCGGAGCTCGACCTCCATTCCAAGCCCCAATAGCCGATGGACGAAACAACAGCCGGCACGCCCCTGAACGACGAGCCGGCTCTGCCGGGTTTTCCGGCTGTGCCGAAAGCCGACGCGGCATCGCCCTACCGTGTGCTCGCCCGCAAGTACCGTCCGAACACTTTCGAGGATCTGGTCGGCCAGGAGGCGATGGTTCGCACCCTGTCGAACGCCTTCGAGACGGGACGTATCCCTCAGGCCTGGATGCTGACCGGCGTTCGCGGCGTGGGAAAGACGACCACCGCTCGAATCCTCGCACGTGGCCTGAATTACCAGAAGGCGGATGGCTCCGGCGGGCCGACGATCCACATGCCGGAGTTGGGACAGCATTGCACGGCGATCATGGAATCGCGCCATGTCGACGTGCTCGAAATGGACGCCGCGTCGCACACCGGCATCGACGACGTCCGCCAGATCATCGACGGTATCCGGTATTCGCCGGTTTCGGCTCGTTACAAGGTCTACATCATCGACGAGGTTCACATGCTGTCCGAGAAGGCGTTCAACGCCTTCTTGAAGACGCTGGAGGAGCCGCCGCCGCACGCAAAGTTCATCTTTGCGACGACTGAAATCCGCAAGGTCCCCGTCACCATTCTATCCCGTTGCCAGCGCTTCGATCTGCGCCGCATCGAGGCCGACAAGCTCGTCGCTCATCTCGGCCGTATCTGCGATGCCGAGCATGTCGGGGCGGAGCCTGAAGCGCTCGCAGCGATTGCCCGTGCCGCCGAAGGTTCCGCGCGCGATTCGCTGTCGCTGCTCGATCAGGCGATCGCCCATGGCGCCGGTATGGTGAAGGCCGATACCGTTCGCGACATGCTCGGCCTTGCCGACCGCACGCTGGTCATCGATCTGTTCGAAGCCGTGATGCGCGGTGATATTTCGGCGGCCTTCGCCGGTCTTCGYGCGCAATACGACGCAGGTGCCGATCCGGGCATGATCCTCTCCGATCTCGCCGGTTTCGCCCATACCGTCACGCGCCTGAAACTGATTCAGGAAGCGGCGAAGGACCCGGCCCTTTCCGAGATCGAACGGACCCGCGGGCTCGCTTTCGCACAACAATTGTCGGTGCGTGTTCTCTCCCGAACCTGGCAGATCCTCCTGAAGGGCCTTCCCGAGGTTCAGGCATCGAACCGTCCCATCGCGACCGCCGAAATGGTTCTCGTGCGTCTTGCTTATGCTGCGGATCTCCCGACGCCGGATGAGGCGTTGCGCGCATTGAAGGACGGCGCGCCGCAATCGTTCGGATCTACGCCGTCGCCGTCACCCGCGCCCCCGCGGCCATCGGGACCTTCCGTGTCCGGAAATATCGCGCTCGCAACGTCGCAAGCGGTCCCGCAGCCGCGGCCCGAGGCGCCTCAGAGCGCGCCGGTCATGCGGCTGCGCCGCTTCGAGGACGTCGTCGCGCTCATGGGCGAGAAGCGAGAGATCGTTCTCAAGACTGCGTTGGAACGAGACGTGCGGCTGGTCCGTTTCGAAGAAGGCCGCATCGAGTTCAATCTCGCGGACGGCGCCAACCGGACGATCGCCAACGACCTGTCGCGTGCCCTGCAGCAATGGACGGGCCAACGCTGGATCGTCGCCTTGTCGTCGCAGGACGGCGCGGCGACGTTGAAGGAAACGGCCGATGCCGCGGAGAAAGAGCGCAAGGACGGCGCGGCGTCTCATCCGCTCGTGCAGGCCGTGCTTTCGAAATTTCCCGGCGCGCAGATCGTCAACGTGGTCGAACGTGGCGAGAAAGCCGCGGACGACACATCCTCGGATGCGGATGCACTGATCCCGGTCGAACCTGAATCCGACGACGAACTGGAGTAGATATCATGCGCGACATCATGGGATTGATGAAGCAAGCCCAGGCCATGCAGCAGAAACTTCAGGATGCTCAGGCCGAACTCGAAAACGTGGAAGTCGAAGGCACCGCCGGTGGCGGCGCCGTCGTGGTCAAGGTGTCGGGCAAAGGCCATCTGCGCGCGATCAATATCGATCCGTCACTCATGAATGCGGACGAGAAGGAGATTCTCGAAGATCTCATCGTCGCCGCCATGAACGACGCCAAGGGCAAGACCGAACGCGTCGCCGAAGAGCGGATGGCGGAGCTCACGAAGGGTTTGCCGCTGCCCCCCGGTCTGAAGCTGTTCTAAGCGTCGATGGCTCAAACGGTCGGCGGCCCCGAGATCGAGCGCCTGATTCAGCTCTTGGCGCGTCTGCCCGGACTCGGGCCGCGCTCGGCGAGGCGCGTCGCGCTCCACCTCATCAAGAAACGCGACACGTTGCTCAGTCCCCTGAGCGACGCGATGCGGGTTGCAAACGAGCGGATCGTCATCTGTTCGAGMTGCGGGAACGTGGATACGTCGGATCCCTGCACCATCTGCGTCGATCATCGCCGAGACCCCTCGATCCTCGTGGTGGTGGAGGATGTTTCCGACCTCTGGGCGTTGGAGCGAGCTGGGGCGATCAATGCACGCTACCATGTGCTTGGCGGGGTTCTCTCGCCGCTCGACGGCGTGCGGCCAGAGCACCTCAATCTGGACAAGCTGGTCGCTCGCGGATCGGAGCCTGGGGTGACGGAGATTCTTCTCGCGCTCAATGCCACCGTCGATGGTCAGACGACCGCTCACTATGTCACCGACCTCTTGAGCCACCTTCCCATCAAGGTCACGCGTCTGGCCCATGGTGTGCCGGTGGGAGGAGAGCTCGACTATCTCGACGAGGGTACGCTCTCAGCCGCAATCCGCCAGCGCACGGCGTTCTAGCCCGCAATCCTTCAGGTGACAGGCCGCAGCGTGGTTGGTAAGCAGGCCCGCCCCGCAACGTTAAGCCCGAGCTGTTTCATGTCTCTGACCGATCTCGCCCGCACCATCGATGCCGCCTTCGAAGACCGCGCCAATGTGGGCGTCGCGACCAAAGGTGCGATCCGGGAGGCGGTCGAGCAATCGATTGCTCTGCTCGATTCCGGCAAGGTGCGGGTAGCGGAGAAATCCGGCAACGACTGGAAGGTCAATCAATGGCTGAAGAAAGCCGTACTTCTGTCGTTCCGCCTCAACGACATGGCCGTCATCAAGGGCGGCCCAGGCGCGGGAGTCTGGTGGGACAAGGTGCCCTCGAAGTTCGACGGCTGGACCGAGACTGAGTTCAAGGAAGCCGGTTTTCGTGCCGTCCCCAACTGCACTGTTCGCCGGGGCGCCTACGTGGCGCCGAACGTCGTGCTGATGCCATCCTTCCTCAACCTGGGCGCTTATGTGGACGAGGGCACCATGGTCGACACCTGGGCCACCGTCGGCTCCTGTGCGCAGATCGGCAAGCATGTCCATCTGTCCGGAGGCGTGGGCATCGGCGGCGTTCTGGAGCCGCTCCAAGCCAACCCGACCATCATCGAGGACAATTGCTTCATCGGGGCACGCTCGGAAGTGGTGGAAGGCGTAATCGTGGGTGAGGGATCCGTGCTCTCCATGGGCGTGTTCATCTCGGCCTCGACCAAGATCATCGACCGCAACACCGGTGAGATCTTCATCGGCCGCGTGCCGTCCTATTCGGTCGTCGTCCCCGGGTCGCTCCCCGGCAAGCCCCTTCCGGACGGCACACCTGGCCCGTCCCTCTATTGCGCCGTCATCGTCAAGCGAGTCGATGCGCAGACTCGGGCCAAGACGGGGATCAACGAGTTGCTGCGGGATTAGCATGCCGCACGACACCTCGCCCCTCGCTCTCGCTCAATCCCTTCTCCGCTGCCCCTCCGTTACCCCCGTCGAAGGCGGCGCTCTCGGCTTCATCGAGGACGTGCTGACGGAAGCGGGTTTCGAGGTCCACCGCCCGGTCTTCTCCGAGCCGGGGACGCCGGAGATCGAGAATCTGTACGCTCGTTTCGGCTCGGGAAAGCCGTACCTGCTGTTCGCCGGTCACACGGATGTGGTCCCGCCGGGTGACGTGAGCCGGTGGCGGCATGATCCGTTCAGCGGCGCCATCGACGGCGGCGTGCTTTACGGSCGCGGCGCGGTCGACATGAAGGGCGGGATTGCGTGCATGATGGCCGGCGCGCTGTCCTATCTGCGCGACAACCCGGATTTCCCTGGCTCCATCGGCTTCCTGATTACGGGTGACGAGGAAGGCCCCGCGATCAACGGGACGGTCAAGCTGCTCGCGTGGGCACGCGAGCGCGGCGAGCGCTTCGATCATTGCATTCTGGGCGAGCCAACCAATCCTGAACATCTCGGCGACATGATCAAGATCGGCCGGCGTGGGTCGCTGACCGGACATGTGGTCGTCGAGGGAAAACAGGGCCATGTCGCCTATCCCCATTTGGCCGAGAATCCCATTCCCGGGTTGATGCGTCTGCTCGCCGGTCTTCTCGCGACGCCGCTCGACAGCGGGACGGATCATTTCGACGCCACCAATCTCGAGTTGACGACCTTCGATGTCGGAAACACGGCCTCGAACGTGATCCCGGCGCAGGCGAAAGCGACGTTCAATATCCGATTCAACGATCTATGGTCGCCGCAAAGCCTGGAGGACGAACTTCAGCGTCGTCTGCGGGAGGCGGCGGGCAATGCGGTGCGCTACGAACTCGTCATCGAGCCGACGAACGCCATAGCCTTTCTGACGCCGCCGAACGACTTCGTGACGTTCATTGCCGACGCGATCGAAGCCGAAACCGGACGCCGCCCGAAGCTTTCCACCACCGGCGGCACCTCGGATGCGCGCTTCATCGTCAAAGATTGTCCGGTCGTCGAGTTCGGCCTCGTCGGGCAGACCATGCACCAGGTGGACGAGCGGGTCGTGATCGCCGACCTCGACCGGCTGGCGGCGATTTACCGCAAGCTGCTCGACGCCTATTTCGCAGCCTGACCCTGACAAGAGGCCCATCCTTAGCCATACTAGACTAAAGTCTTAATTTGGCAGGAACTGACCTCGCCTTGGACGGTTCCGCTCGGGAGATCCTCTGCTGGAGGCTGCGATGATCGTTTCGGCCGACGAAGTAAGATGCTCCTTCAGGGGCACACTCGATTTCATTCACAGTCGGACGGAAGGCTTGGGGGCTTTCGATCTCACCGAGCGCGGGTTCCGGCGCTCGTTCGCGGCGATCTGGCTCGCCCTCCCGGCCTACGTGGTGTCCCTCGCCTTCGAGCGCTTTCGTCTCGGCTTGTTGCAGCCCGACCGTGCCCTTCTGAGCTACCTGTGGCTCGATCTGGTGGTGGCGCTGAGTTACGCGGCGAGCTTCGTCGCGTTGCCGCTTGCCATGATCTGGATATCGCGCCGGTTGGGGCGGACCGATCGCTATCTTCCCTTCGTGGTCGTGACCAATTGGATCACGGTGCTCAGCCTGCTCGTCCTGTCCGTACCGACACTGTTGCTCGTCATCGGGTGGGCGACGCCCGGCCTAGCCCTGATATTCACGGTTGCCTTCGGGATCATCGTACTGCGCGCTCAATGGTTCGCCACAAAAGTGACGCTGGGCGTTTCGAGCGGTCTCGCTTTCGACATCGTTCTGTTAGGCGTCTGCCTCAACGTCGCGATCGCCGGACTGACGAGAAATCTCATCGTGTGACGGGTAATCCACCCCGATGAGATAAAGACCCGCGGAAGGAGCCATCGGGCCGCAGCGTTGGCGGTCGCGCGCGTCGAGTGCCGCTTTCACATCCTCGATGGCCCACTTTCCCGCACCGACGCGCTCGAGCGTGCCGACCATCGAACGCACCTGATGATGCAGGAACGAACGAGCGGAGGCGAAGATGCGAACCTCATCGCCGATCCTTTCGACATCGAGCCGATCGAGCGTCCGGAGCGGCCCGCTCGCCTGGCATTCCGCCGCGCGAAACGTCGTGAAGTCGTGTCGTCCGACGAGCGACTTCGCGGCTTCGTGCATCGCGTTCGCATCGAGTTGCCACGCCACATGCCACACTCTGTTCGCATCGAGAGCAGGTGGAGAGCGGCGGTTCAGAATGCGGAACAGATAGTGCCTCTTCACGGCGGACATTCGCGCATTGAACGAGTCCGGCACCAGCGCAGCCGAGAGGATCGCGATCGGATGCCCTTTCAAATGCGCATTGGTTGCGTCGCGCACCGTGTCCGAGGGCCAAACTTTGTCGAGATCCACATGGATCACCTGGTGCGTCGCATGCACGCCTGAATCCGTGCGGCCGGCGCAGTGAATGCGGATGTCGTGGTTGGCGAAGCGCCGGATAGCTCTCTCCACCGCTTCCTGCACCGAGGGTCCATTGGTCTGGAGCTGCCAGCCCTTGTAGGGCGTTCCGTCGTACTCGACGACAAGCTTGTAGCGCGGCATCTCACCTAAGCTCCGCGAAGGCGCCGGCGTAGCGCAGTGCGATGGGCCGAACCGGCGTATGCTCGCCAGACAGCATGAAGCCCTGGAGATCGTCACCATCATAGGGCGTGCGGAAATGCGAAGCGCATTCGGCGGTGAAACCGAACCGGCCGTAATAGGCGGCATCGCCGAGGACGAGGACGAGCTGCTCGTGATCCCGCTTCAGCCATTCGAGCCCGCGCTCGACGAGTGAGGATCCGATACCGGCATTCTGGCGCGAGGGCATGACGGCGAGGGGGGCGAGTGCGCTCGCGCGCATGCCGACATCGTTCGCGAGGCGCGAGAACGCGATATGCCCGACGACTTGATCCGAGACTGCCACCAGAGACAGGACGAGGTCTCCATCAATGCGCAACCGATCGACAAGGGTCGCCTCGGCATCTCCACCGAACGCGACGCGGTGGAGAGCATGAATAGCCTCCCTGTCTTTCGGCCTTTCCTGACGAATCTCGATTGTTGCGCTCATAAGAGCTTCGTGCCGGGTTCCAGACGGACGCCGCGCAGGAATTCGTCGGCGCTCACGGGCGACTTGCCCGCCCGCTGAACCTGGACAAGGCGCACCGCGCCCGTCCCGCATGCGATCGTGCCGCGAGAGTCGAGCAGCATACCGGCTTCGCTGCCGCCTTCCGCCCGCGCAGTGCGCAGCACCTTGACCCGCTCCTGTCCCTTGCCGAAATCCGCCATGAAAAACGCGCCGGGAAACGGGGAGAGACCACGAACATGGTTGTGGACGTCCTCTCCCGACAGGCTCCAGTCGATCTTGGCGTCCTCGTTGGCGATCTTATGCGCATAGGTCACGCCGATTTCCGGCTGTGGGGTGAAGTTCAGACCGCCGCGCGAGAGGGCGGCGAGCGCTCTCACCATGAGGTCCGCACCGAGCACCATCAGTTTGTCGTGCAACTCGCCGGCGTTCATGTCGGGGCCGATGGCGACGCGTTCCGCCATTCCCACCGGGCCGGTATCGAGGCCGGCTTCCATTTGCATCACCGCGACGCCGGTCTCCGCGTCGCCCGCCATGATTGCGCGCTGGATCGGAGCAGCGCCCCGCCAGCGCGGCAGGAGGGACGCGTGAAGATTGAGGCATCCGAGCTGAGGGGCTTCGAGAATCGCCTTCGGCAGGATCATGCCATAGGCGACGACGACGGCGACGTCGGCTTCGTGGTCGAGAAAGGTCGCGCGCGCTTCTTCCGTGCGCAGGGTCACCGGCGTGTAGACCGGCAGAGCGAATCGATCGGCCATGGCCTGGACCGGCGACGGCTTCAATTCCATGCCGCGCCCGGCCGCGGCGGGCTCTCGGGTATAGACGGCCACCACGTCGTGACCCTGACCCATGATTTCGGCCAGGGTCGGCACGGCGAAGTCGGGTGTTCCCATGAAGACGACGCGGAGTGTCATGTGCTGCTCACCTCTCGCTTCGCGGCCTTCTTG
>NZ_JBFUKD010000079.1:0-9257 GCF_056401005.1 Microvirga sp. P4_G7
GAGTTAGGCTCGACGGCGCGTATCGATTCGTATCGCTGCGCGCCGATGACCTCGAAGCCCGCTTTCCGAAGCTTCTCGACACGATTCTCACCGCCGCCAAAATCAATCGAGGCGACGCGGCTTCTTAGGCAAACGTCCAAATCTTGTGAGCGAGGAAGCTCCACAGCATCACGATCCCCGTCGTGACGACTTGGGCCGGAAGGTAGGGCGCACCCAGGGTGATCGTAAAAAGGTGCATGACGAGCCACGTCAGCAGAAAACCGACCGAGGCCACGACCGCGAACCGCCACGTGGCCTCGCGATGGGGCCTGTCGCTCCGATAGGTATGCCGACGATTGAGGGTGTAGGAGACGATTCCGCCAGCTACGTAGCCCGCCAGGGTCGCTGGGACGGGAGAGGCTCCGCCGAGTTCGACCAACCCGATCAGCAGGCCGAAATGGGCGATCGCGGCCGCGACCCCGACCCCGAAAAAGGTCGAAAGCTGCCGTCCGAGGTGGGAAAGGGAGCGAGAGAAGGTCACGTCTCTCCGATAAGGCTTCTGACTGCCGAGGTCACCCCGACTCTCGTCGAAAGCTCCACCGATTCCACTTCCTTTACCGGCACGGCCCGTGTAAGAGCCTCACTCAACCTTCAATCAGATTTCATGCCAGCTGCGCTCGAAGCGCCGCATTATGCGGCCGTGCGGCTGGCTACGCCTGGGTAGCTTCATGCCGAAACGGACAGACATCTCCTCCATCCTCATCATCGGCGCGGGCCCGATCGTCATCGGACAGGCCTGCGAGTTCGATTATTCGGGAACGCAAGCGTGTAAGGCCTTGAAGGAAGAGGGATACCGCATCGTCCTGGTCAATTCGAACCCGGCGACGATCATGACCGATCCCGACCTGGCCGACGCGACCTATATCGAGCCGATCACGCCCGAGATCGTCGCCAAGATCATTGAAAAAGAGCGCCCTGATGCGCTCCTGCCGACCATGGGCGGCCAGACCGCCTTGAACTGCGCCCTGTCGCTCAAGAAGATGGGCGTCCTGGAAAAATACGGCATCGAAATGATCGGCGCGACGGCGGAAGCCATCGACAAGGCCGAGGACCGTCAGCTTTTTCGCGAGGCGATGACCAAGATCGGCCTCGACACGCCGCAATCCCGCCTCGCCAACGCCTCCGCCCTGAAGAAGGCGGACCGCGACGCCCATCTCGCCGAAGTGGCGAGAATGGAAGCGCTCGACATCCATCCCGGCGACAAGAAGCGCATGATCGCCGGGTACGAGCTCAAGTGGAGCGCGGGCGAGAACGAGCGCCGCAAGCGCTATCAAGAACACGCCATGGGCGAGGCCCTGATGGCGCTGTCCGAAGTAGGCTTGCCGGCCATTATCCGCCCGTCTTTCACCATGGGCGGCACCGGCGGCGGCATCGCCTATAACCGCGACGAGTTTCTCGACATCGTCGAACGCGGTCTCGATGCATCGCCGACGAACGAGGTGCTGATCGAGGAGAGCGTTCTCGGCTGGAAGGAATACGAGATGGAGGTSGTSCGCGACAMMGCGGACAACTGCATCATCGTCTGTTCGATCGAGAACATCGACCCGATGGGCGTCCACACCGGCGATTCGATCACCGTCGCCCCGGCGCTGACGTTGACCGACAAGGAATACCAGATCATGCGCGACGCCTCGCTGGCGGTTCTGCGCGAGATCGGTGTCGAAACGGGCGGATCCAACGTGCAGTTCGCGGTCAACCCCGAGAACGGCCGGATGATCGTGATCGAGATGAATCCGCGCGTATCGCGGTCGTCGGCACTGGCCTCCAAGGCCACTGGTTTTCCGATCGCGAAGGTCGCTGCGAAACTCGCCGTGGGCTACACGATGGACGAGATCGCCAACGATATCACCGGCGGTGCGACCCCCGCGTCGTTCGAACCGACCATCGATTACGTGGTCACCAAGATTCCGCGTTTCGCCTTCGAGAAGTTTCCCGGCGCAGAACCGACGCTCACCACCGCCATGAAATCGGTCGGCGAGGCGATGGCGATCGGGCGCACCCTCCCCGAATCGCTTCAGAAGGCGCTGCGCTCGTTGGAGACTGGTCTGACCGGCCTCGACGAAATCGAGATCGAGGGCCTCGGCAAGGGCGATGACCGGAACGCCATCAAGGCGGCGCTTGGAACACCGACGCCCGACCGGTTGCTGAAAGTCGCGCAAGCGCTCCGCCTCGGCGTGAGCCACGACGAAGTCTACGAGAGCTGCAAGATCGACCGCTGGTTCCTGGAGCAGTTGCAGGACATCGTCGATCTCGAAGCGAAGGTGAAGAAATTCGGACTTCCCGAAACGCCGGGCGCCTTCCGCCATTTGAAGGCCATGGGTTTCTCCGATGCCCGCCTCGCCGTTCTCGCCGGCAAGTCGGAAGCAGATGTGCGGATCCTGCGTCGTTCGCTTTCCGTGCGCCCGGTGTTCAAGCGCATCGATACGTGCGCTGCCGAATTCGCTTCGCCGACCGCCTACATGTACTCGACCTACACCGCGCCCTTCGCCGGCAAGCCGGCGGACGAAGCGCGCCCGTCCGACGCCAAGAAGGTCATCATCCTCGGCGGTGGACCGAACCGAATCGGCCAGGGCATCGAGTTCGATTATTGCTGCTGCCACGCGTGCTTCGCGCTGAAGGACGCCGGTTACGAGACCATCATGGTCAATTGCAATCCGGAAACGGTGTCGACCGATTACGACACGTCCGATCGCCTCTATTTCGAGCCACTGACCCAGGAAGACGTGCTCGAGATCATCGAAACCGAGCAACAGAACGGCACCCTCCACGGCGTCATCGTTCAGTTCGGCGGCCAGACCCCGTTGAAACTCGCCCACGCCCTCGAGGAAGCGGGCGTGCCGATCCTCGGGACCTCGCCCGACGCCATCGATCTCGCCGAGGACCGCGACCGCTTTAAGCGTCTTCTCGACAAGCTGCACCTCAAGCAGCCGAAAAACGGCATCGCCTATTCGGTCGAGCAGAGCCGCCTGATCGCCGCCGATCTCGGATTGCCCTTCGTCGTGCGTCCGTCCTACGTGCTCGGCGGCCGCGCCATGGCGATCATCCGCGACGAAACGCAGTTCGAGGATTATCTCCTCGGCACCCTGCCGAGCCTGATCCCTTCCGACGTCAAAGCGCGCTATCCGAACGACAAAACCGGCCAGATCAACACGGTCCTCGGCAAGAACCCGCTTCTCTTCGACCGCTATCTCTCCGATGCGATCGAGGTCGACGTGGATTGCCTGTGCGACGGCAAGGACGTGTTCATCGCCGGCATCATGGAGCACATCGAAGAGGCGGGCATCCACTCCGGCGATTCCGCCTGCTCGCTGCCGCCCCGCTCGCTGTCTCCGGAAATCCTGGCCGAACTGGAGCGCCAGACCACGGGCCTGGCGCTGGCGCTCAACGTGGGCGGACTGATGAACGTCCAATATGCCATCAAGGACGGCGACATCTACGTGCTCGAAGTCAATCCACGGGCCTCTCGTACCGTGCCGTTCGTCGCCAAGGTGATCGGCGAACCAGTGGCGAAGATCGCAGCTCGCGTCATGGCCGGTGAGAGCCTACTAAAGTTCGGCCTGGCCCCGAAGGAGTTGGCCCATATCGGCGTGAAGGAGGCAGTCTTCCCGTTCGCCCGCTTCCCCGGCGTCGACGTCCTGCTCGGTCCGGAGATGCGCTCGACCGGCGAGGTCATGGGCCTCGATCGCAGTTTCGGCGTGGCTTTCGCCAAGAGCCAGCTCGGGGCCGGCAACGCGGTCCCGAAAACCGGCACCCTGTTCGTCTCCGTGCGCGACAAGGACAAAGGCCGCATCCTGCCGACCATCCGGATGCTGCAGGATCTCGGCTTCCAGATCCTCGCGACCACGGGAACGCAGAAATTTCTTGAGGAAAACGGGGTCAAGGCCACGCGGGTCAACAAGGTGCTGGAAGGCCGCCCCCATGTGGTCGACGCCATCAAGAACGGCGATATCCAGCTGGTCTTCAACACGACCGAGGGGGCTGGAGCCTTGTCGGATTCGCGCAGCCTTCGGCAGGCTGCCCTCTTGCATAAGGTGCCCTACTACACCACTCTTGCAGGTGCGATCGCGGCGGCCGAAGGGATCAAATCCTATCTCGACGGCGATCTCGAGGTGCGAGCGCTTCAGGAATACTTTGCCTGAGACTCGGGCCGTTATTGGAACTGCGAAGCTTCAAAGAAGTTTTCGTTGATTAGCGGGGGCGTCGGAAACGACGGCCTCGTCTCTCTTTTTGTGGACGAGACGAACGATGGACAAGGTCCCTCTGACGATCAAGGGCTACGCCCAGCTCGAAGAAGAACTCAAGCAGCGCCAGCAGGTGGAGCGCCCCCGGATCATCCAGGCGATCTCCGAAGCCCGCGCGCTTGGCGATCTGTCGGAGAACGCCGAGTACCACGCCGCCAAAGAGGCTCAATCCCTCAATGAGGGCAGGGTTCTGGAGCTGGAGAGCTTGATTTCCCGCGCCGAAGTCATCGACGTGACCAAGCTTTCGGGCGATCGCATCAAGTTCGGCGCCATCGTGAAGCTGTTCGACGAGGACACCGAGGAAGAAAAGACCTATCAGATCGTCGGCGAACCCGAGGCTGACGTTCGATCGGGGCTCGTCTCCGTCTCCTCGCCCATCGCGCGCGCGCTCATGGGCAAGACCGTCGGCGATACCGTCGAGGTCTCGACACCCGGCGGTGGAAAATCCTACGAAGTGGTGGGCGTTCAGTTCGGCTGACGCCCTATATGCGAGAGGAGGTGACTGCAATGGAACACGATCCCATGACTTCCTCCCTCTCTCGAACTTCCCTCCAATCTCGAACTCCCCTCCTCTCTCGACGACGGCTCCTGGCGGCCGGATTGGCGTCGTCGCTGGTCCTCGCCGGCTGCACGACAACCGGCACCGGCTCCGACGCTTTTCCGCAATACTTCTCGTCGATCTCGGTCGACATCACACCTCTGCGGGAAAAGGGTCTCGGCCCCTTCGCCGACCTGATCGGCGCGGCGACTCTCGACGAGATGCGCAGGCGCTTCGCCGATCGCATGGACAAGAACGGCCCGCGCCTCGTGGTGCGCCTGACGAGCGTTGCGATTTCGGCCTTTCCCGACGGCGGCGGCGAAAACTGGCGCGGTCGCGGCGGTGGGGGTGGCGGCACGGATTCTCTCGACGGGGAAGCCTTGGCGCTCGGTCGAAACGGCGAGATCATCGCCCGTCATCCGCAGCTCGCGGTGCTCGCCGTCAACCGGTCGATCCTGGATCCGGACGAGCCGGGCCGTGCCGTCGCGCTCGGGCGCGCCTACGCGCAGTGGCTTCGCCGTCAGCTCATCCGCTGACGGGCGCCGCGTCTTCCAAAGGCACCAGCGGCTCATCCTTGACCAGATCGAGCGTCAGAGCCGTCCGCACATTGCGGACATTGGCGAGCGCCGTCAGATCGGACACGAAGTTCTGGAATGCGGCGAGGTTGGGCGCGACGCATTTCAGGATGAAGTCGATGTCGCCGGACAACGTCCAGCACTCGCGCACCATGGACCAATCCCTGATGCGCTTTTCGAACTCGTTGAGTTCCTTCTTACCTTGGACATCGAGCTGCACCATCGCGAAACAGACGATCTCGAAGCCCAGAGCCTTGGGATCGAGCATCGCCCGGTAAGCCTTGATGATGCCGGCCTTCTCCAATGCGCGCACCCGGCGCAGGCATGGCGGCGCAGACAAGCCGACCCTGCGCGCCAGCTCCACATTGGTGATGCTGCCGTCGGCTTGCAGTTCCTTTAGAATGGCCCAATCGATGGAATCGAGGCGTCCGCGCACATGACCTCCGGTAAAGGCTCGTCTCGGCTGAGTAGACCGTGTAGAGGGTCTGCACAAGCCGGCACCGCCCCCCGATCCGCAACGTTCTTGATGAACTCCACAGGCACATTGATCAAATGTTGCGCAATCCTTCAGGCCTCACGTGCTGGGTGCTGACCGACGGCAAGGCCGGTGACGAGCAGCCGGCCATCGGCGTCGCCGAAGCGCTCGGCCTCGATCCTGAAATTCGCCGGGTCGCTCCCCGTGCTCCGTTCTCGTGGCTGATGCCGTGGGGGCCTGTCGATCCGCGCGAACGCCCGGGCGCTCACAACAGCCCGATCGCACCGCCCTTCCCCGATCTCCTGATCGCTTCGGGCCGCCGGTCGGTGCCCTACGTCAGGTTCGTCAAACGCGCCTCGGGAGGAAGGACGTTCACGGTCTTCCTCAAGGATCCGCGCACCGGGTCCAAGACCGCCGATTTCATCTGGGTCCCCCAGCACGACCCCCTGCGCGGCGCCAACGTCCTCGTCTCGCTGACGCCGCCGCACCGAGTCTCGGAGGTCCGCCTGGCCGACGCGCGAGCCAAACCCGATCCCCGACTGTCCACCCTGCCCCATCCACGCGTCGCCGTTCTTGCCGGGGGCGACAGCAGACACCACACTTTCTCCGAGGCCGACCAGGACCGTTTCGTGAGCCAGCTGACGACTCTCGCAGCGGGCGGAGCGACGCTCATGATCACAGCCTCTCGACGGACTCCCGAGGGCCTCAGGAAGGCCCTTGCGGACCTCGTGGACGGGCATGGAGGCTTCTACTGGGACGGGACTGGCCGCAACCCCTACATTGCCCTCCTCGGCCTCGCCGATTCCATCGTCGCCACCGCCGATTCCTTCAACATGATCGGCGAGGCTGCGGTCAGTGGCGTTCCCCTGCTGGTCTTTACCCCTTCCGGTGGGCACCCGAAGCTCGCGGCCTTCATCCAGGGCCTTGAAGCCGAGGGAGTTGTGCATGCTTTCACGGGCCGCCTTGAAGGTCGGCCCTATAAACCCTTAAATTCAACCCCTCACATTGCGGAAGCCATCGCCCAAGGCTTGGCCCGCCATCGCCGCACTCTCGGCTTGCCGGAGGCGGACTTGTTGCCGGAGACTCTCTAAAATGGCCCACACTCACGCCAGGCTCATGATCATCGGCTCCGGCCCGGCCGGCTACACCGCCGCCATCTACGGTGCGCGCGCCCTGCTCGAACCAGTTCTCGTGTCGGGCTTTCAACCCGGCGGCCAGCTCATGATCACCACCGACGTGGAGAATTATCCGGGCTTCGCCGACGTCATCCAGGGGCCCTGGCTGATGGAACAGATGCGGATGCAGGCGGAACATGTCGGAACGCACATGGTCTCCGACCACATCGTCAAGGTCGACCTGAGTCAGCGTCCGTTCCGCCTGGAGGGCGATTCCGGAACGACCTATAGCAGCGACGCCCTGATCATCTCCACGGGTGCCCAGGCGAAGTGGCTCGGATTGCCGTCGGAGGGTCAGTTCCAGGGCTTCGGCGTCTCGGCTTGCGCCACGTGCGACGGTTTCTTTTTCCGCGGCAAGGAAGTCTTCGTCATCGGCGGCGGCAATACGGCCGTGGAAGAAGCCCTTTATCTCGCCCATCTGGCAAGCAAGGTCACCCTCGTGCATCGCCGCGACACCCTGCGGGCCGAAAAGATCCTGCAGGATCGGCTGTTCAAGCATCCCAACGTGAACGTGATCTGGAACAACGCTGTGGAGGAAATCTGCGGCAGCGAGGATCCCTCCTCGGTGACCCATATCCGGCTCAGGAACCTGCTTTCGGGCGAGATCACGTCCCACCCGACGCACGGCGTTTTCATCGCGATCGGACACAAGCCATCGACGGAGCTTTTCGTCGGCCAGCTCGACATGAAGCCCGGCGGCTATCTGCAGACGAAGCCCGGATCGACGGCGACGAATATTCCCGGCGTGTTCGCCGCGGGCGACGTCGCCGACGACATCTACCGCCAGGCGGTCACCGCCGCGGGCATGGGATGCATGGCGGCGCTGGAAGCGGAGCGGTACCTGGCAGCCCTCGAAGAGACGCGGGAAGCTGCCGAATAAAGACGACGAGTCGGGCAGAATTCCTATGGCCTGCGCCCGGCGGGTGATAAGTTACAGATAATCCCGGTCCATCGGAACCCGGGCATCGGGGGGTTCGCCGTGGATTGGGACAAGATCCGGATTTTCTACACCGTGGCCGAGGCCGGGAGTTTCACCCGAGCCGGCGACGATCTGGGTCTGAGCCAATCGGCGGTCAGCCGGCAAATCAGCGCATTGGAACGGGAACTCAAAGCTCCGCTGTTTCACCGCCATGCCCGTGGACTCATCCTGACCGAACAGGGCGATCTGCTCTTCCGCGCCGCGCGCGACATGCGGATGCGCCTCGAGACCACGAAGGCCCGTCTCGTCGATACGAGCGAGCGCCCGTCCGGCGAATTGAAGGTCACGACGACGGTCGGCCTCGGTTCGATCTGGCTGGCGCAGCGCATCGGCGAGTTTCTCGATCTCTATCCGGACGTCCGTGTCGAATTGATTCTCACCAACGAGGAACTCGATCTCGCGATGCGCGAGGCCGACGTCGCGATTCGGCTGCGCCGGCCGGCGCAACCCGACCTGATCCAGCGCCGGCTCTTCACGGTGCATTTTCACGTCTACGCATCCAACGACTACATCAAGCGATTCGGCGAACCGAAGACGCTCGAAGATCTCGACGAACATCGCATCATCTCATTCGGAGGCGATCAGCCGTCCTATCTGATGTCGGTTCACTGGCTGGCATCGGCGGGGCGTGAAAATGTCGAGGCGCGGCAGTATCATTACGTGGTCAACAACATCACCGCCTTGAAAATCGCCGTGGAAACCGGTGCCGGGATCGCCGTGCTGCCGGACTACGCCGCCGTCGGAAATCCAAACCTGACCCAGATCCTGCGCGACGTCGAAATGCCGTCGCTCGACAGCTATCTCGTCTATGCGGAGGAAATGCGCTCGGTTGCTCGCGTCCAGGCGTTCAGGGATTTCCTGATCAGTCGCGCACAGCGTTGGACTTTCTGATCCGACGCAGTCGCATTTTCCAGGAAGATCGTCCGCTTTCGAAAGCCAAGCTCGATGGCTTTCCCTTATTTTGGTTGCCCCAGCGACAAGCCATGCGCTGAGCGCAGCCCTTTCATGAGGCATGCTGCGTTGCAAAAGGGCACGATGCGGTCGATATGAGCATTGGCTGATTTCAACGCGGCACCGCTACTTCCTCCCAGCGTTGCCGTGTCGGCCGTTCCCTCTGGAAGGTTCTCGACATCTGTCGGAACTTTGACTTTGCCGGGCCTTTGGCCCGGCTTTTTTTTGCCTAGTCGGCACCTGCGCCTTGACCCGGCTTTTTTGCCTGGCCGGCACCTTACGCC
>NZ_JBFUKD010000080.1:0-11238 GCF_056401005.1 Microvirga sp. P4_G7
GCGTCGGTGTCGGGGTGTTTGCGCTCAAGCTCTCGCTCGCGACATAGCCGACATAGCCGTCGCTCTCGAGCTGTACCCACGCCCAGCCTTCATGCTCGTCATAGACCGTCACGCGCTCGCCGAAGATGGCCTGCGTATCCATCGGCGCGTCGCGGGACGGATGCCTATGGAGCGCGACCGCCGGCTCGATGACGCTCTTCGCGACACCCTTGGAGAAACGTTGCGCGTCGATTTGGCCGCGCAAGCGCTCGTCGGCGAGGTCCGGCCGGAAGGGCGTGATACGCCGATCGAGATTCATAGGGGCAGCTCCTTGGCACGAGCGGTGATGATATCCCCTAATCGCTCGACGGCCAAAGCTCCAACAACCGTCCGCTGAATAATTACATTGCGGCGGTCGACTTCGTCGCGGCGACGCGAGACGAGGTCGAGCTTGCCCATGCTGTCGAGAGCCCGCGTGATCACCGGTTTCGTCACGTTGAGCTTCTTTGCCAATCCGCGAACGGTGTGGGGCGGAGCTTCGAGGTAGATGGTGAGGAGAATGGCGATCTGGCGAACGGATAGATCCGCGCCTTCGTGCACGAGGTCCAGATTGACGTCGTGCCAAAGGCGCAGGGATTGCAACGCACGCAACTCGACAGGCATGGCGGCACCGTTCGTTTCGGTGCCGTATTATTCGGCCTCCGCCGCCCAGTGCAAGCCGAGGCTGTCGCTATGCTTTAGGAAGGGTAACGATCCTTCAGGAGGGCGTAGATTGCGCGAGCGGCTTGGACCTCGGCCCCCTCCGGTCGCCCCGGCTTCGTGGCGTTGTTCCAGGCGAACAGGTCGAAATGGACGTGCGCCTTCGCAGCCGACACGAAATGTCGCAGGAAAAGTGCGGCGGTGATGGACCCGCCCATGGGACCCCCGGTGTTGTTGAGATCGGCGATCTTGGAATCGAGCTGGGCGAGATAAGGCGACCAGAGGGGCATGCGCCAGCAAGGATCGTTGGCCGTGCCAGCGGCTTTGGCGATATCGGCCGCGAGCGCGTCGTCATCGGTGAAGAATGCCGGCAACTCCGGACCGAGCGCGACGCGCGCGGCGCCTGTCAGCGTGGCGAAATCGACGATGAGTTCCGGTTTTTCCTCATCCGCAAGGGTGAGCGCGTCGGCCAGGATCAAGCGACCTTCGGCGTCGGTATTGCCGATCTCGACCGTGGTCCCCTTGCGACTCTGCAACACATCGCCGGGACGAAAGGCGTTCGCCGAGATGGAGTTTTCAACGGCTGGAACAAGCACGCGCAGGCGCAAAGGTAGCTTCGCGCCCATGATCATATCGGCCAATGCCAGTGCCGTTGCCGCGCCGCCCATGTCCTTCTTCATCATCAGCATGGAGGCGGCGGGCTTGATGTCGAGACCGCCGGTGTCGAACGCGACGCCTTTTCCGACGAGCGTGACGCGCGGCGCGTTCTCATCGCCCCATGTGAAATCGATCAGACGCGGCGCGGTTGCCGAGGCGCGCCCTACCGCGTGGATCATGGGGAAATTCTGCTTGAGCAAGTCGTCGCCGACGATGCTGTTGAATGCGGCCCCATGCTTGTCGGCGAGCTGACGCGCCGCTGCCTCGATCCCATCGGGCCCGAGATCCGCAGTGGGCGTGCTGATGAGATCACGGCTCATGGCAACGGCGTCCGCGATTCGTGAAACCTCGTCGCCATCGACACCGTGCGGTGCGACGAGACGCACCGAGCGCGCCGGGCGGGCGCGATAACGCGTGAACGCGTAGCCGCCGAGAAGCCATGCAAGGGTCGCGAGCGTCGGCGAAGGTACTGGCGTTTCGAAGCGATATACGCCGTCCGGCAGCAGATTCACGAGCTTGCCCGGCAGGAAAGGATCTTGCCGTCTGGATTTTTCTCCGTCGAGCCCGAGGACGACGCCCAGCAGGTTTCCATCGGTATCCGGCAGCAGGCAATGGCTTCCCGCTTTGGCCTTGAAGCCCTGTGCCTTGGCGAAGGCCAGAGCGGCCTTCGGCAAGGCGCCGCCAATGGTCGGCCACGTCTCTTCGGTTGCGAGCCAAATCGGGGTTGCAGTTTCGGTGGACGGCGCAAGCAAAGGATGGGGCATCGGAATACTCGAGAAAGGAGTGGTGGAAGAGGCAGGCCTCAACGCGGAACGTGACGGGCGATCCTGGACAATCCGGCGATCAAAGCTTTTTGCGGCGCGACGACATGAGTCGCAATGGATTTACGGCTCAGAGCCTCGACATAGAGGTCGGCCCGCGGCGAATCCGCGACGATCGTGATCGCCGATGGGACCGAAAATTGGGTGAGGGCGCTGTTGATTTCATCTCCGGTCAGAAGCCCTGAGAGATAGGGGGCGAGGAGTGCGCTGTTCATGTCTTGACCGAGATCGACGGCGATCATCGCACGACCGATTTCCTCAGCGCCGGCCGGACAGGATGCGTAGGGGGCCATGACCCAGCCTTCACGACTTCCGACCATGCCGACGAGAAGCACGGGCGCATCGGGCTCTTGCGCCAGCCAATGTCCGCATCGTTTGAGAAAGACGTCCCGATGCTGGCCTTGCACGAGGTTCGAAACGCCTTCGTCGGATGTCACTGAATCGAGAATGCGCTCGTTCTCGACGAGGTAACCGCGAAAGCGGGTCGTTCCCCAATCGGCGACGATGAATCGCAACGCTCTACTCCGATGCGCGTTTAGCGCGTTCCGTACATTCGGTCTCCGGCATCACCCAGGCCCGGCACGATGTAGCCGTGGTCGTTGAGCTTCTCGTCGACGGCGGCCGTCCAGATGTCGACGTCGGGATGCGCGCCACGCAACTTCTCGATCCCTTCCGGAGCAGCGAGTAGACACACGAAACGCAAATCCTTTGCGCCGCGTTCCTTCAGACGATCGATCGCGGCGACGGCCGAGTTCGCCGTCGCAAGCATTGGATCGAGCACGAGAACCATGCGGTCGGCGAGATCGGACGGCGCCTTGAAATAATACTCGACCGCCTGCAGCGATTCCGGATCGCGGTAGAGGCCGATATGCGCGAYACGCGCCGCCGGAACGAGTGTCAACATGCCGTCGAGAAAGCCGACACCGGCACGCAGGATCGGCGCGAGAACGAGTTTCTTGCCGGCGATCTGCGTGCCGGTCATCGTCGTCATCGGCGTTTCGATTTCGACGGGTTCGACGGGCAGGTCGCGGGTCACCTCGTAGCACAGCAGCATGCCGATCTCGTTGAGCAACTGACGAAAACCTTTCGTCGACCGCTGCTTGTCCCGCATCAGCGTCAGCTTGTGTTTGACGAGCGGATGATCGACGACGGTGACGCCCTGCATGCTTTGTTCCTCTGTGATTGTCGTGTGGCGGTTCATCTAGAAGACAGTCCCATCGCTGATGATGACGAGTGGCGGTGAGCCGTCGCCACGTTTTTCCTGCGCGAGACGGCGCCCCGTCGCCCATGTGCCGCCTTCCAGCACCTTGGCCAGTGGGAAACGATCCCGATCCAATCCAAGTTGCGACCGGATCGGGTCGGCGATCCGATCGAGGAGGGCGACTGTCAGTGCGCGCCATTCGACGACGAGTGTCGAATCCACCGTATGAGAGCGGTGTGCATCCGCAGGATCCTTCAATACGAGCACACCGGAATCGAGAAAGAGACCGCCGTTGCGGTATTCCGGCAAGCCGGTGAGGTCGTTGATCCCCGTCACCGTGTAACCGGCCCATTCGAGCGGCTCGATGAGCGAATAGGACATCCATTGCGATAGCTTGTGGAAGGGGACCAGTCCCTTCGTATCGTCGTCCGCCTCAACGAGGGGGTGACGCCACGTGTCGCCGAGATTGACCCCGCCGAGCGAGATCCGACCGGGCCAGATGGCGCCCAGATACGCGAGCAACGTCTCCAGGATCGTGGTTGCTGCAATCTTGCCGTCCTCCGCCGTTGCCGTGATGACGTCATAGAGGCCGCCTGGGCGCGGATCGTCGTGCTGTCCGAAGATATCGGGGTTGGTGACGACGACACGCCCCAACCGATTGAGAAGCGAGACGCGCCCTTCATGCCCCACCAGCGGGTTGTCTGGACCGACCTGGAACATGCCGRCAAGTTCGTCCGGCGTTAGAGCGAGAAGGACGTCCGCGTCGACCCTGAATGGATCCTCCGGGTGGCTCGAGAACGCGCCGGAAGCGAACATGTCGAAGCTGGCGACCGCCAATCCTTCCGAACGTGCGAAAATCTCGCCCGTCCGCCCTTCCTGATACCGCCATTGCGGGCCGGCGCCTGCATCGAGGAGGACGGAGACGATCGCAAGATCGAACGCGGAGCGGGCCATCGCGTCGTGGTCGACCCAAGGAGCGCTTTGCACGATCGCCCCCCAGCGCTCGTACCCGCCGGCGGCGAGGTGTCGCCAACGCGCATGAAAAGGGATTTCGAGAGAGGGATAGGCGGACCGGATTGTCTTGACCACGTCGTCCGCACAGGCCCCGAGTTTGTCGATATCGATCGTGAAATGGCGCAGGCGGCCATCGAGCCCATGCTGGAAGAGCTGGTTGCTTCGCGAGCGTACGGCGGCGGCCGTCAGCAACGTCCGCGCGGTTTGGGCCTCTGAGGGCAGGGTGTGCTGGTCCGTCACGAAACGCTCCGATCCTCTCTGAGGAGGCTTAACACAATTTCGGCGCCTTTGATCGTTTCTCCGGCGGGCGTTTGGAGAGACGGTTAAGAGCCGGCGCGCGAGACAGAATCGCGCGCCGAAAAAGCATTCCAGCAAAGGGCCACGTGTGCCGATCGCTCAGTCCACCGATGCATGAGCGCCTCGCCGAACCGCTTACCACTTCGGCTGACCGTGCCCTAGAATCGCTCGAGATCGCGCCCCTTGACCTGATCGAGAGCCGAGGAATCCGGTGCGCCGTCCGGCGTGTAATATCCTGCTGCCTTCTTTGCTTCGATTTCGACCTGCGCATCGGGCGGAACGAGATCGTCCGGGATCGGAACACGTTCCACGACTTCGATACCGGAATCGGTGATCGCATCGTATTTCATGTTCGACATCGACATCAGTCGGTCGATACGGCGGATGCCGAGCCAATGCAGAACGTCAGGCATCAATTGCTGGAAGCGCGCATCCTGAACACCTGCGACGCATTCGGTGCGCTCGAAATAGGTGGCTGCGGAATCGCCGCCTTCCTGGCGCTTGCGAGCGTTGTAGACGAGAAATTTCGTCACCTCACCCAGAGCGCGCCCTTCCTTGCGATTGTAGGCAATGACGCCGACGCCACCGTGCTGGGCCTCGCGGACGCATTCTTCTATGCCGTGAACGAGATAGGGCCGGCACGTGCAGATGTCCGAACCGAAGACGTCCGATCCGTTGCACTCGTCATGTACACGGCACGAGATCCGCGTTTTGTCGTCACCGAGCTTCGTCACGTCCCCGACGATGTAGACGGTGATGTTTCCGATCGGCGGCAGGAACACGCTCATGTCGGGGCGCGTCACCAATTCGGGATACATGCCGCCGGTCTGCTCGAACAGGGTGCGCCGCAATTCGCCCTCCGAACACCCGAAACGGGCGGCGACGCCGGGCAGATACCACACCGGATCGACGGCAATCTTGGTGACCGAAATGTCGCCCGTTTCATGCAGCACGCCGCCATCGGCCTTGATGCGCTTGCGATCCATCGCGGAGAGAATCTCCGGCATGTTGAGACGCGCTTTGGTGATCGCGATGCTGGGGCGGATATCGATGCCGCTCTCGATCTCACCCCTGTAGATCTGACCGACCATGTGGCCCCAGGGATCCAGCGACACGATCTTGCCCGGTTCGAACCATTGCGGATGCGGGCCGATTTCCGCTGTCGGATGCGTGTTGTGGAGGTCGGGCCGCGCCAGCGGGTTCATGGCGCGCGCAGAGATGGCGAGCGCGCGGTAGAGAGAATAGGAGCCGCCGTGAGCACCGATCACGTTTCGATCGCCTGGGCTGGTGACGGATCCGACGACTGGACCCCGTTCGCGCGGTTCCTTCATGCCCCATTTGATGGGCAAGCGGATCGTCGCAGCATTGGGTTCGGGGTGGGACGTGAGCCGGATATGGGTCGAACGATTGGGCGAGTTCATGAATGGCCTTCCGCGCCTGAACGGGAAGACTCCCCAAGGATCTCTTGATCGACCGCCGGGAAGTCTCCCACGATCCGTGGAAGACTGATCCAAAGTTACGACGCCGTCAACGGCTCAGAATGACGCTCTCGCAAGAGGCGTTTTGGGAGGAAGCCTAGAGCCAGCTTTGGCCCTTGCCGGTGTTCGCCACGCCGAGATGGGCCAAAACGGTGGCGCCGATGTCGGCGAAGCTGTCCCGGCGACCGATCGAACCGGAGCCGGTGCCCGGCCCGAAACACAGGATCGGCGTGTGTTCCCGGGTGTGATCGGTGCCGCGCCAGGAGGGGTCATTGCCGTGATCTGCAGTGACGATCACGAGATCGCCATCCCGCAGCACTGCGCGGATTTCCGGAACGCGCCGGTCGAAGGCTTCCAAAGCGCCCGCATAGCCCGGAATGTCGCGGCGATGACCGAACTCGGAATCGAAGTCGACGAGGTTTGCGAAGACGAAACCGCCATCGGCGAGTTTGCTCATGGCGTCGATGGCGGCGTCGAGACAAGCATCGTTGCCATGCGGCTTGATTTCCGAGCCCGTGTTGCGGTGCGCGAAAATGTCTCCGATCTTGCCGACGGTCACGACGGGACGACCAGCCTTTGCCAGGGAATCGAGGATCGTTTCGCCGGGGGGCGGGGTGGCGAAATCCTTGCGGTTGCCTGTGCGTTGAAAGCCGTGCGCTTCCGACCCGATGAAGGGGCGAGCGATGACCCGGCCGATATTGTAGGGATCGCAAAGCTCCCGTGTGATCCTGCAGAGATCATAGAGGCGTTCGAGCCCGAACGTTTCTTCATGTGCCGCGATTTGCAGAACGCTGTCGACGGACGTGTAACAGATCGGCTTTCCAGTGCGCACATGCTCGGCGCCGAGCTCATCGATGATGCTCGTTCCCGACGCATGCTTGTTTCCCAGAATGCCCGGCAACGATCCCGCTTCTATCATGACGTCGGTGAGTTGCTGCGGGAATGAAGGGACGGTGTCCGGGAAATAGCCCCAGTCGAATGCGACCGGAACGCCGGAGATTTCCCAATGGCCGGACGGCGTGTCCTTGCCCTTCGATGTTTCCACGCCGTAACCCCATGCGCCCTTCAGGGGAGCGGTGGGAGCGAGATTGGGCGGCATGCGGCCAGTGGATGCCTGGCAGGCGAGTCCCAGACCGAGGGCGGCCATGTGGGGGAGGCTCAACGGCCCCTGTCGTACGCCCGAGCGATCTCCCGCGCCGGTCGCGCAGGCTTCGGCGATATGGCCAAGTGTATCGGCGCCGACGTCACCATAATCGGCGGCATCTTCGGCGCCGCCGATACCAACGGAATCAAGCACGATCACGAGAGCGCGGGGCATTCAGTCTTCCTTCCGGTCGCAGAGGTCGGACCGATACATCATGTCACCGCCTGATGCATCTCATGAAAATTAGGAGGCAGGCTGACAATTGTGGAGGGGTTCCGTATGGGCAATTTCGATCTGGAGAGTCGCATGCCCGATTCCGAAATCGTGCTTCAGCTCCTTCTGAGCGCTGGCCAGGAAGGCATCGCCCGGGTGGCCCTCCGGCATGACCAGATGAGCGGTGAGCGCGGTCTCCGTCGTGCTCATGGCCCAGACGTGGAGGTGGTGGACACGGCTCACGCCCGGCAAGGCTTCGAGCGCCTTCCTGACGTCCGCAACCGAGATTCCGCTCGGTACACCGTGCAGGGACAGGGTCAGGGACTGGCGCAACAGATCCCACGTGCTCCAGAGGATGACGAGACCGATCACGAGGCTGGTGACCGGATCGATCCAAGTTGCGCCCGTGCGCAGGATCACGAGGGCGGCAATGACAACGCCGAGCGAGACGGCGGCATCTGCGGCCATATGCAGGAAAGCGCCGCGAATATTGATGTCGCCGCGGCTACCGCGCATGAAGAGGAGGGCCGTGAAACCATTGACGAGAATGCCGATACCCGCGACGACCATGACGGTCCCGGCGGCGACGGGCGGCGGATCGAGTAGCCGCAGCACCGATTCCCAAGCGATGCCGCCGAACGCGATCAGCAGCAGGAGAGCGTTGAACAACGCGGCGAGGATGGAGCTCGATCGAAGCCCATAGGTGAAACGGTCGCTACGCTTTCGCTTGGCGAGAATTGACGCGCCCCAAGCGATCGCGAGTCCGAGAACATCGCTGAGATTGTGGCCCGCATCGGAGAGGAGCGCCATGGAATCGGCCAGAATGCCGTAGGCGGCTTCGATAGCGACGAAGGCCAGATTGAGCGTGATGCCAATCGCGAAGGCCCGCCCGTATTCGCCTGCGGGCGCGTGGCTGTGGTCGTGTCCCGAGGAATGGTCGTGCTGATGAGCGGGCATGATGTGATTATTCCCGAACGACCTTCGCGCCCGCGGTGTCGAGGTTGAAGGCGGCGGCGAAAAGCGCGCGGGTGTAGTCGGTCTTCGGTGCAGCGAAGATCGACTCCGCCGATCCCTGTTCCACTACCTTTCCGTCCTGCATCACGATCACTTCGTTCGCGAGGGCGCGCACCACCTTGAGATCATGACTGATGAACATGTAGGCGAGATCCCGGCGCTTCTGCAGGTCGCGCAGCAGCTCCACGATCTGTGCCTGCACCGACATGTCGAGGGCCGATGTCGGCTCGTCGAGCATGATGAATTGCGGCTCGAGCACGATGGCGCGCGCGATGGCGACGCGCTGCCGCTGACCGCCCGAAAATTCATGCGGATAGCGGTCCATCGTCGCCGGGTCGAGGCCGACATCGATCAAGGCTCGCGCCACAACCTCGCGGCGTTCGGCATAGGAAAGGCTGCTCTCCTGAACGAGCAGGCCTTCCTCGACGATTTCAGCGACGGACATGCGCGGTGAAAGCGAGCCGTAGGGATCCTGGAAGACGACCTGCATGTTTCTTCGCAGGGGCCGGAGCGCGCCGGATGTCAGGCTGTCGATCTGCTGGCCGAGAAACACGATCGGTCCCTGCGAGGACACGAGTCGCAGGATGGCTAGACCGAGCGTTGTCTTGCCGGAGCCGGATTCGCCCACGATGCCGACCGTCTCGCCCTTGCGCACGCGAACGGACACGCCGTCGACGGCCTTCACGTGTCCGATCGTGCGGCGAAAGAAGCCGCGTTTGATCGGAAACCACACTTTGATCGGTCCGGCTTCGACGATCGTCGGGGCATCCGGCGAGACAGGATTGGCGCGCCCCTTTGGCTCCGCGGCGAGAAGCTTCTTGGTATATTCGTGCTGCGGATTGCCGAACACCTCGGCAACCGGGCCGTGTTCGACGATCTTTCCCTTCAACATCACGCATACGCGGTCCGCGACCTTGCGCACGATTCCGAGATCATGGGTGATGAAGAGCATGGCCATGCCGAGGCGGCCCTTGAGCTCCGCGAGCAGGTTCAGGATTTGCGCCTGGACGGTGACGTCAAGCGCCGTCGTCGGTTCGTCGGCGATCAGGAGATCCGGCTCGTTGGCAAGGCTCATGGCGATCATCACGCGCTGRCGCTGKCCGCCGGAGAGCTGGTGCGGATAGGCCGAGAGCCTGCTTTCCGCATCGCGCAGCCCAACGAGATGCAGAAGCTCGAGAGTGCGGACGCGTGCCTGTCGATCAGACAATCCACGATGCAACGACAGGATCTCGCCGATCTGCCGCTCGATGGTGTGGAGCGGATTGAGCGACGTCATCGGCTCTTGGAACACCATCGTGATGTCGTCGCCACGCACGCGGCGCATCTCGTCTTCAGACTTGGCGATCAGGTCCTCACCCTTGAACAGGATGCGGCCCGACGGATGATGGGCCGACGGGTAAGGCAGAAGTTTGAGAATCGAGAGCGCGGAAACCGATTTTCCAGAGCCGGATTCCCCGACGAGAGCGACAGTTTCACCAGGCATGATGTCGAACGACACGCGGTCGACGGCAAGTGAATCCTGTCCCCCTTGGCGAAAGGCGACCGAGAGATCCTGAACCGAGAGAAGAAGTTCCGTCATTGAAAGGTCTTTCTCGGGTCGAACGCGTCGCGCACGGCCTCGCCGATGAAGATCAGAAGACTCAGCATGAACGCGATGACAAAGAAGCCTGTCAGCCCCAACCAGGGCGCCTGAAGATTTGCTTTTCCCTGCGCAAGCATTTCGCCGAGCGAGGGCGAACCGGGCGGGAGACCGAAGCCGAGGAAATCAAGGGAGGTCAGAGTCGAGATCGAGCCGTTCAGAATGAACGGCAGAAAGGTCAGCGTCGCCACCATCGCGTTCGGCAGGAGATGCTTGAACATGATCGTCGCGTTGGTGAGCCCGAGCGCACGCGCGGCGCGCACGTATTCGAAATTGCGCGCACGCAGGAATTCGGCACGAACGACACCGACGAGAGAAACCCAGGAAAACAACAACAGGATGCCGAGCAGAACGAAGAAGTTCGGCGTGATAATGGAGGAAATGATGATGAGCAGGTACAGGGCGGGGATCGCCGTCCAGACTTCAATGAAGCGCTGGAACAGGAGATCGACCCAACCACCGAAATAGCCTTGAACGGCGCCGGCGAGGACGCCGATCACCGAGGAGACGATGGCAAGGATCAAGCCGAACAAAACGGAAATCCGAAACCCGTAGATCAAGCGCGCGACGACATCCCGCCCTTGATCGTCCGTGCCGAGCCAGTTCCACTCCAAGCTGTCGCAGCCTGTTCCGCCGAGGCGCTCGGCCATAGGTTTGCATTGCGCATCCGTCAGCATCCACGTGGGCGGCGCGGGGGCGGGGACCGGAAGATCGAGATTGTGTGTGTTGTAGGAGTACCGGATGGGCGGCCACAAGAGCCAACCATTTTCCTGAATCTCCTTCGAGATGACGGGGTCGCGATAATCGGTTTGCGCGAGGAAGCCGCCGAACTTCTCTTCCGGATAATCGACCAGAACGGGAAACAGCAATTCGCCCTTGTAGGAAACGATGATCGGCTTGTCGTTGGCGATGAACTCCGCGAACAGACTGAGGACGAAAATCACGACGAAGATCCAGAACGACCAGTAGCCGCGACGATTGCGCTTGAAGTTCTGCAGACGCCGACGATTGAGCGGCGACAAGCGCAAAAAACCTTCGCGCGGCAGCGGCGGAGCGAGGGGCGCTGAGGCGGGAGAGACGAG
>NZ_JBFUKD010000081.1:0-9227 GCF_056401005.1 Microvirga sp. P4_G7
GGTTCGTGGACATCGCACCGATCAGTCCTGCGACCGCTGGATTGAGCCCTCGCGCGGAAGCACCCGTCAACGCGAAGACCGACGAAGGCAGCGACAAATCCTCCGCAGCCTAGCGCGATCAATTCGAACAGACGCGTCTCGGCCGTTTATCTCTAGAGGCCGGACGCAAACACCTTCGACGTGTCGGTCAGCGTTGCGACGTCTTCGAAGAGGCCGAGGCGGCGGTCGATCATAGTGTCGATCTTGTCGTAGACCTCGCTTACGGTGAGCTGACGAGACTTGCGCCCCGACTTCTCGAAGAAGAGCGTCCGGTTTGCTTTTGCTGCCGCCGGGAATACGCGCGGCGCGCTTTGCTTCGGCTTGTCGTCGACGAGGCGCATGAAGCGGCTCGCGCTGTCGACTCCGAAGAAATGCGCGAAGTAGAATTCCGAACGGGTGATCGCCCGTCCGATCCGACTCTCGATCAGCGCGCGGTCGCGCTTTGTCATTTCGGCTGCCATCAGCGCGGCAAAATGGGCGTTCTTGCGCAGCCCGAGAATATGATCGCGCATCGTTTCATTGGCCACAGTCAATTGCCCGTCGACCCATTGAATCGCCTCGGCTTCCATGGCCAATCCGTGCTTCGCGCCATAAGCGCGAACGACCTCGAACCATGTGCCGGCGATGAACTGGAAAAGCCCAGTCGCGGACGATGTCCCGGCCTTCACGCTGGGAACGAAGCTCGATTCCTTGTCGGCGAGCGCCATCATGTATACCGGGTCGACGCCGGTCGTGTCCGCAGCGCGCAGGATGGTTTCGACGAGCCAACGCTGTACACAGCGCTCTTCGAACTGAATGCAATTTTGCGCGGCAGCAGTGTCGGGCTGATTGGCGGTGGATTGTTCAGAGTCGTTCTGCGACATAATGAACTGCGCCTGGATATCTCGCGGTTGGGCAGCCGCAACTGGCACGATGGCCATCAGGGGATCGTACCCGCCTGTGAGTTCGACGGGCGCCGGATCCATCGCCGCGTTCTGCGCCCCAATTTGCGCGTCGACCATGGCTGTGCGGAATTCAACCGGCGCGACGATCTCCGGAACGAGGCCGTTGATGACGCTCTCGACTTCGTGGTGATCTTTGAGAAAGCCAACGGGCGCCTTCGCGGAGGAGGCTGTGGCAAATGTCAGGAACGCGCCGAGACCGACGCTTGCAGCAAGGCGTAACACGGTCAAGCGATGACGAAAAATGCCCAGCCGGAGAGGGCGTGGGCGAAGCCAGATGGTCGAGTCGTTCGAAGCGACATAGGCTGAGGTCTGGCGAGCGTCATGAGACGCTGTCAGTGCGACAGTCATGCAGGGAAGCCCCCAAAAAAGACGCCGCGTCGCCGCAGAGCGGGTGAGCGGTCTATTGATTGAACTTGGGGACCACTCCTGACGATTGGTTGTGTCCGGAATGGGTCAGCTTAAGCGTTGAATCGTGGCATTCCTTGGATTGCGACGAACCGTCACCTCCCCGAAAAAGGAGTATTTGCCTCATAGGACGCGGCCAGACTGCGCGCGAGGCGAGCGAAATCTGCAGCAGCGGGAACACCGAACCGCAGCAGTTTTGCATCATGGTCGAACCGGCGGACCCAGATTCCATCGTGTGCCAATCGGTCGAATACCGCTGGTGCCGACGGATGCGAAGCAAGACGAAACAGCCGCGTTCCGCCGATGATCGTGAAGTCGGCGGCACGAAGACAATCATCAAGCGCGTACACGGCCTGATCGAGGTGCTGCCGCTGCGCCGACAGCCACGCGCGATCGGCGAGCGCCTGCGCGCCGATCGCGAGAGCGGGTCCGGAGACGGGCCAGGATCCAAGCACTTCGCGGATCCTCTCAGTCAAAGCAGGATCAGCAATCGCGAAGCCGAGCCGCACTCCAGCCAGGCCATAGGCCTTCCCGAACGAGCGAAGCACGACGGTCGATGGCAGATCGAGCGAAGAGACGGACACGTTTTCGGCGAGATCGGCGAAGGCCTCGTCGACGACCAGCCTTCCTCCGCGCGCGTGGAGACTATGTGCCGTTGCGGTAAGTTCATCGCGCGAAACGATGCGGCCGTCCGGGTTATTGGGATTGACTACGACGATGGTATCAGCGCCGCTCGCCGTTGCTTCCCGTAGGTCGCAGACGTGCACGACATCGTGGCCTTCGCGTCGCCATCTGATCTCGTGCTCRCTGTAAGTCGGCCCGAGAATAGCGACGCGCTCTCTCTCGCACAGCCGCGGCAGCGCCTGAATGAAGGTCTGAGAACCGGGCCCGGCGGTCACATGATGGGGATCCTCGACGTCATAAGCATGCGCCGCGATCTCTTCGATCCGCCGCAATTCTTCAGGTGCGGGCAGGCGCGAGAAGGCATCGTGAGCCGGGACCGTGAACGGATAGGCCTGCGGGTTGATGCCCGTGGACAGATCGATCCATGGCGATGGCGCTTTCGGAAAAAGCGATTTTGCTTCATGAAGGTTTCCACCGTGTCGCATGCCGCTTTGTTCCTCTCGCCCGATCCCCGATGTCCGTCTTCGCAGCCAGCCTCGCCGCCACCTTGATCGCGATCGCGACAGAAGCGGCGTTCGGCTATCCGTCGACCCTCTTCCGTAAGATCGGCCACCCCGTCACCTGGATCGGCTCACTGATTGCAAAATTGGAAGCCCGATACAACCGGCCCGATTTGCTCTTTGCGCAACGAAAACGCCGGGGCATCTGTACACTCGTCGCTGTCATCACCGTCAGCTTGCTGGGTTCGCTCGTCTGCGTGATCGGAGCGAACGCGCTGACAAGCGGCGCAGGATTTCTCGCCGTAGGGCTTCTGGGGAGCAGCTTGATCGCACAACGCAGTCTGCATGACCACGTCGCGAGTGTGGCCGACGGCCTCGCCATCGGCCTTGAGGAGGGTCGCGCAGCCGTATCCCAAATCGTCGGGCGCGATCCGCAAACCCTCGACGAGGCGGCTGTCGCGCGGGCGGCAATCGAAAGCCTTGCCGAGAATTTCTCCGATGGAATCGTCGCGCCGGTCGTCTATTTCGCGCTCGCAGGCCTGCCCGGTGCTGCAGCCTACAAGGCGATCAACACTGCCGACAGCATGATCGGTCATCGCTCGGAGCGCTATGCCGCCTATGGGTGGGCAGCCGCGCGATTGGACGATTGGGTCAATCTCCCGGCCTCGCGGTTGGCTGCTCTCTTCATTGCGAGCGCTGCCTTGCTCGTTCGCGGATGCAGGAGTGTCGATGCCGTCCGGGCGGTCTCGCGGGATGCGCGTCGTCATCGCTCGCCCAATGCGGGCTGGCCTGAAGCGGCGATGGCAGGTGCGCTCGGGCTACGTCTCGCGGGGCCACGCGTCTACGGCGGCATCATGGTCGACGACCATTGGATGGGGCAGGGGCGGGCGGAGGCCGGCATCGCCGACATCCGCCGCGCTCTTGTTGTCTTTCGCGTCGCGTGCTGCGTCCAGGTGGCGCTGATCGCGATGCTGTTGGCGGCCGTATTGCAATGACCGCCTTGGACTACCAGGTCGCGCGCAGACCCGCGTAGAAGGACCGACCAGCGGTGCCGTAATTGTAGACTTCCTGGTAACGTGCGTGCGTGAGATTTTCCGCGCGCGCGAAGACGCTGAACGTCTCGTTGACCTTGTAGTCCGCGTACACATCGAAGCGAGCGTAGGGCTGGAGCTTGTTCTGCTCGCCTTGCGTCGAGAAACGCGTGCTCACGAATACGACCGACGGCTCGATCGAAAGGCCGGATACCGGCGTGATGATCAATCCCAGGCGACCTTCGTCCGGCGGCCGGCGGGCAAGGCGAAGATCGGTCTCCTCGTCGAAAGCGTCTGTATGCGTGTAGACGGCCTTGACGCGCAGGAGTGTGGGAACGACGTCCACATCGGCGGACAATTCGACGCCTGTGCTGCGTGCGCGTGCCACATTGAGATAGCAGCCGAACGCTTGCGTCGGCGCGCAGCTCACTGGATCGAACGTGAAGTCGATGAGATTGCGAAAACGATTGGCGAAGAACGTCGCCGACAATGTCAGACGATCGTTCAGGAGTCTCTGGTCGATGCCGGCATCGACACCGACCGACCGCTCCGGGTCTAGGCCGGGCGTTCCATAAATCGGATCGAATTGTTGGAACAGGCTTGGTGCTTTCGCACCCGTTCCGACACTTGCGCGCAGCGTCATTCCCGTATTGGGCACGTCGTAGGCGGCCGTCGTCCGCCATGTCCCGAAACGATCACCGTCCGCGATATCGTCAATCCGTCCGCCGAATGTCAGGTGCAGGTTGTCGAACAGGGTGATCTGGTGTTGCGCAAGAAGCGAGCGAGTGGTCTGTGAAGCATCGTTCGTCTCAACCATTGGGCCTGCAAACGGTAAGACGTCGCGCGATGTCGAGAGAAGCCGTTCGCGCTCGATTTTCGCGCCGAAGGTAAGCAGTCCGAAGCTGCCAAGCTTCAGGTCACCCTGATATTCCGCGGCAATCCGGTCGCCGGTATAGCCGCTGTTCGACCAGGAAGTGGAAAGCGGTGCCCCGAAATAGCTGACATCGCGATAGGCGCGGTTTGTCCGGTTGGCGGAAACAAGAACCGTGTTGCGCAGAATGCCGTCGAAGGCATAAGCGGTGAGTTTTGAATAACCCGTAAACAGGCGCTGTTGCGATTGGGATGGGGTGTCGGGGTACGCACCAAAAGCGGCGTCGTATTGGCCGCCGTTGTAGCTGGCATAGCCGCCGAACTCGATTTCCGCGTCTGGGTTCAGCTTGATCGCCACGCGACCTGATGCGCCGAGACGCTGTGCGGCGTCAGGCTCCAAAGGCCAAAGCCGCGTGCCCTCGACCCTGCTGATACGGTATCCGTAGCGAGAGAAACCGGCCGTATCGAAGCCGCTGAGGGAGAAAGCGTAGGATACCACTCCATGGCTTCCCGACACGGCGGCGCGCCCGGCTTTTGTGCCGTAGGAGCCACCTTCCGCGCTGACGCTGAAGCGCGGTGCTCCGTCCCCCTTACGGGTGATGATGTTGATGACGCCGSCGATRGCGTCCGAGCCGTAGAGGGCGGATTGCGGACCACGCAAGACTTCGATGCGTTCGACATCGGTTGAGATGAGATTCGCGAAATCGAACTCGCCCGCTCCCGAGGATGGGTCGTTGACGCGGATTCCGTCGATGAGAACAAGCGTATGACGCGCCTCGGCTCCGCGAATGCGCACGAGAGTCGTGCCACCCGAGCCCGCCTCGACAACTGACAGCCCCGGCACGCGGCGGAGCACATCGGCGATCCGCCGCGGAGATTCTTTCTCGATTTCATCTCCGGGAATGACGGAGATCGCACTGCCGACCTTCGCGAGATCGACAGGGGTGCGCGTCGCAGTCACGACGATGTCGTCGAGAACGACTGGATTATTCTGATCGGATGAAGGTTGGGCATGCGCTGCGCCGATTTGCAGCGCGGACACGGATAGTGATGCTGCAAGCAAGCAGCGGAAAGGCGTAACCATAAGACCTCCTGCTCGCCCCACCGGCGAACATACTGGTTGAATGACGACGCTGGCCGGTCTCCTGGCTCGCGGGTCGTCGCGTGCGGTCCGCCTTCCCGAATGCTGTGTGCGCTTGCCGTGCACGAAGCATCAGTGGCATGAAGGACCGCCGCTCGCCGCTTACAGTTGCGGGGGCAGCCACGGCATAGGATCGAAAGATCCGCACCGTGTTCCCGTTTCACCCCGGTTAGGGGCACCAACGTCAGATTGCTTCTTAGAGGCTTGGCTTCGATGCCGCAACTCGTTCGACAACTGGGTCTGTTGATTATTATCGCCATCGTAGTTGCGCTTCGGCCCGACGGAGCGGAGTCGTCTCCGGTTGCGCCGCGCAAGATCGTCTCGCTCAACTTATGTGCGGATCAGCTTCTGCTTGCGCTCGCGGATCGAGACCAGATCGCGTCGTTGAGCCCGTTGGCGAARGATCGTTCGATTTCGTTCCTGGCCAAAAGCGCCGAAGGGATGCCGAGCAATTCCGGGAAGGGCGAGAGCATTCTCTTCAGCGGAGCGGATCTCGTCGTCGCCGGCATTTTCGGACAGCAGGCGAGAACGGCATTACTCAAAGGGCAGGGTTTCGAGGTCTTGGCGCTCGAACCTTGGCGCAGTCTTGATCATGGCCGCCGGCAGATTCGCACGGTGGCCGAGCGTCTCGGCCATCCGGAGCGGGGGGAGGCGCTGATCGCCGCTATCGATTCCGCGCTCGTTCGCGCAAAGGGGATCGTCCCCGATGGCCGCAGCGTGCTCGTCTATTATCGCCGTGGTTTCGTGCCGGCATCGGATTCGCTCGTCAGCGAGATCTTGCGACACACAGGGTTTCGCCTGCAGCAGGAAAAGCTCGGCCTTCCCCGGGGCGGCGTAGCGCGTCTCGAGAGCATCATCAGGACCCCGCCGGACTACATGCTCATGGACGACGAGGTTGGGCGCACGGTCGACAATGGTTCGGCGCTGCTCACACATCCGGCGCTCGCACGGATCGTCCCCGCTGAAAGGCGTCTGTTGATTCCCGGAAATCTGGCAATTTGCGGTGGCCCCTCGACACCTGCGACGATCGAGGCCATCGCGCGCGAAATCAAAGCGAAGGTCCGCTGATCACACGCCGCTACGCGCGATGCGGATGATATGGTCCGTATCGAGATGGCGTTCGAGATGGTCGGCCAGCGCATCGAGCACGCGCTCGACTTCATCCTCGTAGCGAAACGCTCCGACGTCCAATGTCGGATTCAGCGTCCGTAGATAGGCCGTGCGAAATTCATCGCTCGAGAACAAGCCGTGCAGATAGGTCCCGGCGATGTGACCGTCGGACGATGACGCTCCCTCCGCCGCCCCATCCAACCGGAACGGCCCGCGCCGCGTGTCGGCACCGGTCGTGCGGCCCATGTGAATCTCGTAGGCCGAAAGGGTCGTTCCACTCGCTTCGTGCGTGGCGTCAACGGCGCGCACGGTCTTCTCGGCGGACAGCACCGTATCGACATCGAGGAGACCGAGGCCGTCGACGGTGCCGGTCTTCCCTTCGAACCCTTGAGGATCGCCGATCGTACGGCCGAGCATCTGATAACCACCGCAGAGGCCGAGCACACGGCCGCCGCGTCTGACATGGGCTGCAAGATCGATGTCCCAACCTTGATGTCGCAGGAAATCGAGGTCTGCAATCGTCGCTTTCGAACCCGGAAGGATGACGAGATCGGCGTCGCCGGGAATCGGGATACCAGGCGCCACCATCGTGAGTGAAACCGCCGGTTCGAGTTTCAGGGGATCGAGATCGTCGAAATTGGCGATGCGAGACAAGATCGGCACGGCGATCTTCAAACCGCCATCGCGATGGCGCGCCGCGTGAATGTCGAGTGCATCTTCCGCCGGCAATTTATGGGCATCGGCAAACCACGGTACGATACCGACGCCCTCCCACCCGGTCATGGACGCGATCGTTTGCGTACCCTCGTGAAAGAGATCGACGTCGCCGCGAAACTTGTTGATGAGAAAGGCTCGCACGAGCGAACGATCATCCTCGCTCAAGACCGCGTGCGTTCCCACCAGACTGGCGATCACACCGCCACGGTCGATGTCGCCCGCGAGAACGACAGGAACGCGCGCGGCCTGGGCAAAGCCCATATTCGCGATATCGCCCGCGCGAAGGTTGGTTTCGGCCGGACTTCCTGCACCCTCGACGATGACAAGGTCAGCATCGCCGCCGAGTCGAGCGAAGCTGTCGAGCACGAAAGGAAGCAAGCTTTCGCGGCTTCTATAATTCATCGCATCGAGCTGTCCGAACCGTTGTCCTTGAACGATGATCTGCGATCGGCGATCGGTTTCCGGCTTGAGCAGAACCGGGTTCATATGAACATTGGGCGCGATCCGCGCGGCGCGCGCCTGCAATGCCTGCGCCCGGCCGATTTCGCCGCCTTCGACCGMYGCTGCATTGTTCGACATGTTCTGCGGCTTGAACGGACGCACACGCAATCCCCTGCGCGCGAAGAGCCGGCAAAGCCCAGCGACGAGAATGGACTTGCCGACGTTCGAGCCGGTGCCCTGAAGCATGATGGAAGGCGTCTTTCCGCTCATGACAGCGTCATATCGAATGGTGGAGCAGGTTTGATGACGATGGGACAACCGGCCGCGACCATGATCACCGTGTCGCAATGAGCTGCGACCATCTGGTTGAGACGGCCCTGCGCGTCGCGGAACGTGCGACCGAGCGGCGTATCGGGGACGATGCCCTGGCCGACCTCGTTGGACACGAGAATGACCGGACCCTGTGCATTTTCGATGGCGATCAGCAGGGCTTCGCACGCCCGATCGATATCGTCCTCCGCGAGCATGATGTTTGTCAGCCAAAGCGTCAGGCAATCGACAAGCACGACGCGGGTGGAACACGCCTGTGCCCGAATGGTGTCGGGTAGGTGAAGCGGCTCTTCTTGGGTTTTCCAACGCTCATCGCGTGCAGCGCGATGGTGGGCGATACGCTCGCGCATCTCGTCGTCCCAGGCTTCCGCGGTCGCGATGTAGACCGCCTCGAGGCCGCACGCCTCCGCGAGTTCCTGAGCGATGCGGCTTTTTCCAGATCGGGCGCCGCCGAGAACGAGGACGCGGCGTGCGGTTCRCAAGTTCGACATGTTGACGCCAGGCCCGTGAAGAGGGGTTCAGGGCCCTTTATGGCAAAGCCGGTCGAGCGGCAAGGTCATCCGGATCACGAGGCCTTCAGCGCGCCAGTCCTGGGCCAACGAGCCGCCGAGTTGACCGCTGATGCTCCGGTGGGAGAGCTGATGACCGAAGCCCTCGAAGGTGGGAATGCCGGCGATGGGAGGTCCCTGCTCCTCCTGCCAGAGAAGGTTGACCGCGGCATTCTCCACGGTCCACCGGATCAGTAGCCGTCCTTCGGGGGTCGAGAGACATCCGTATTTCGCGGCGTTGGTGGTGAGTTCGTGCAAAACAAGAGCAAGGCTCGTGATCGCATTCCCTTCGAGTGGAACCGATGGCCCCTCGGCGATGACGCGCTGTGCATCGTCCTCTCGATAGGGCGCTACGATCGCGTCGACCAAGTGCGGCAGGTCCGTGGTCGGCCCGATGTGGCCGTCTTCCGAAATGAAGGGAGGGCGGACCATTTCGTGCGCGCGCGACAAGGCCGAGAGCCGTCCGCGAAGCGCATTCGCCATCTCCTTGGGGTCGTGGGCCGTTCGAGCGGTCAGCGAAACGAGAC
>NZ_JBFUKD010000082.1:0-9223 GCF_056401005.1 Microvirga sp. P4_G7
CCCTCGACCGGGACGGAACGGACCTCCTGCGCGGCATCGAATGGCTGAATTTCGCCGACGGGGCGATCTCGGTGCCCGGCCAGGCGCCAGGCGCACCGGTTGTCGAGGGTACGCCGGACGCCGTTGACGAGAACGCGCCCGCCCACACGGCGATTGCCACGATGCGCTCGCCGAACGTCGCCAGCGGCGACGTCACCTATTCCTTCGTGACCAATCCGGGTGGAAAATTCCACATCGACGCGACGACCGGCGCAATCACGCTGATCGGCGCCGTCGACTACGAAGCGACGCTCGCTGAGGATCCCGTTCTGCAGACCGAGTTTGGAGGAACGGCGCTCGAGCGGCGCTTCTACGAACTCGTGGTACGGGCGGAAGAGGTCGCGACTCATTGGACGACCGCGCCGACGACGCTGAGAGTCTACGTCAACAACGTCAATGAGCGGCCGACGGGACTTGCATTCGACGACGGCACGACAGCGGCGATGATCGACGAAGACGCGCAGGACGGCACGCTCATCGGCGCGCTGAACGCGAGCGACCCGGATGGCGACGATGGGCTCGTCTACTCCTTCGACACCAGCGGCGCGGGCGGATCGAGCGGCGGTGGCAGCGCCGGCGGACGCTTCAAGATCGAGAACGGCGCCCTCAAGGTCGCGGCGCTCAGCGATATCACGCAGACCGAGACTTACACGGTCACGATCAAGGTCTCGGACAAGAACGGTGGCCCGGGTTCGACCTCGGCCTATAAGGACTTCCTCGTCACGGTGAACCCGGTGGCGGACGTGCCGCGCCTGTCCATCGGCGGGACCGTCGCCGATACGCAGAAGAGCGAGGGCGACATCGGCGAGGTGACGACGCTCACCTTCACCGTCACGCGGGCAAATCCGGCCGGCGAAACCGACGTCGATTGGACGATCGAGACCGGCAACGGCATCACCGCCGGCGATTTCATGAGCCTAATGCACGGTACCGTTCATTTCGAGGGCACGGAAACGACGCAGACCGTCAGCGTCCAGATCAAGGGCGACAGCGAGATCGAGGACGACGAGACCTTCAGGATTGCGCTCTCGAACGCCACCAACGGTGCGACCATCAGCACGAGCAATGGCAGCACGACGGGACGAATCCTCAACGACGACGAGGCCACCGCCCTGCCGGTCGTATCCATCGCCGGAGAGACGGGCCTCGTTTCGCATAACGAGGGCAATGCGGGCACGGTCGCCTATACGTTCAAGCTGCACCGCAGCACCACCGTCGGCGTGTCCACCGTGACCTGGGCGCTCGGGCTCGGCACCACGACGAGCGCGGCCGAGCCATCGGATTTTGCGACCGCGATCGCCGGCGAAGCGACGTTCGACGACCGCAAGGACGAGGCCTTGGTCACCGTCATGGTCAGCGGCGACGCCGACATCGAACAGGACGAGACCTTCTTCCTCACCATCAGCCAGAAGGTCGGCGGCAACGCAGCGATCGATCAGAACGCGCGCCTCGCGACGGGGCGGATCGTCAACGACGACCATGCGGTCGTGACGCAGAACCACGACCCGTCGGCGATCGTTCTTTCCGGCCCCGGCGCGGCGAAGGAATACGAAGCCGCGGGTTTCGTTCTGGGAACGCTCGAAGCCACGGATCCGGACGGCGACGCTTTGTCCTACACGCTCGTCGACGATGCGGCGGGACGCTTCACTCTGAGCGGCAACGGCATCCTTCTCGCCGACGGATACCGACTCGATTTCGAACAGCGCAAGGCCCATGACGTCACCGTGCGGGTTTCCGACGGGCATGGCGGCGTGGTCACGCAGGTGTTCAGCCTCGGCGTCGTCGACGTCAATCCGGAAGTCACTGCAGGCACGCCTGGTAACGACGTCTTCTTCGGCGGCGCATTGCCCGACAGGTTGTCCGGCGGCCTCGGCAATGATCGGCTCTTCGGCGGTTTGGGGGCCGACCTCATCAAGGGAGAGGCCGGCAACGACATCGTCGGTGGCGGCGGCGGCAAGGACAAGCTCTACGGCGGCAAAGGAAAGCTCAGCAAGGACGCCTTCCTGTTCGACACCAAACTCAGCAACAAGTCGGTCGCCAAGAAGGCGCTCGACAAGATTTACGACTTCGAAGTGAAGTACGATTCGATCTATTTCGACGATGCGGCCTTTTCCGTCAAAGCGTTCAAGGCGATCGGAAAAGGAAAATCCATCGACAATCCCGGCAAGATGAAAGCCGCATTCTTCACCATCGGCACTTCGGCCAAGGATTCCAACGACTATCTGATCTACGACGACCACGCGGGCAAGCTCTACTACGACGTCGATGGAAACGGCGCGAAGGCCCAGATGGAGATCGCCATCGTCGGCAGGAACTTGAAGATGACGATCAAGGACCTCTTCATCGTGTGAGGTGACACCGGCTGGCACCGACGCGCCGACCAACATCCGCGCGTTTTCGCCAGTGTCGCCAAAGCATTCGAGGGCTTCGAATAACTAAGTTATGAAACGATAAAGCATTTCATTTTATGGGTTTTTCGTTCCCGATTGGGCAAGAGAATAAGGCAAGTGAACAACAATGACGCTCTACAAATTCGGCTCCGAGATCGTAACCAACGTCGAGAATGACAATCACCAGCAGGGGACAAATCTCGCTGCCCTGCCCGATGGCGGCTGGGTCGCGGTCTGGGCCTACAACACGGGCCCCGAATTGGGCGGCGAGAATTTCGACATCCGCCAGCAGGTCTACGACCGATTCGGCACGCCGCAGCTGAGCCCGACATCGGCGCATTTCACGGTCGCGAGTACCGACACGCCGGATCCGGTTTCGCCCATCGTCACCGTACTGGCGGACGGCGGATGGGTCGTGAGCTGGACCGCGATTCATGACGGCGAGCCTTTGCGGTTCCTGCATCAGCAGCGTTACCTTCCGAACCAGGCGCCGACCGGCGTCACGCTCGATGGCGACGCCGCTGCGGAGGGTATTTCCGCCGGCGCGGCCATCGGATCGCTTAGCGGTCTCGACCCGAATATCGGACAAGGCGACGCTGTGACTTTCGCACTTGCCGACGATGCCGGCGGTCGCTTCACGCTCGCGGGCAATACGCTCTTCGTCGGCAACGCGCTCCTTCTCGACCGCGAACAGGCCGCAAGTCATCAAGTCGGAGTGCGCATCACAGACAAAGACGGCGTCAGCACCATTCGCTCCGTGACGGTGCAGGTCGGCGATGTGACACGCGAGAACCTGACAGGGGGTGCCGGGGGAGATCATTTCGTCGGCGGTGGCGATGTGGACATATTTCGCGGCGTCGGCGGCAACGACACGCTCACCGGCGGCGGCGGCAATGACACGATCGATGGCGGCATCGGCGACGATCGCTTGGCGGGCGGTCTCGGCAAGGACGTTCTGACGGGCGGTCCGGGCAAGGACATCTTCGTCTTCAACACCAAACCGAACAAGAAAACCAACGGCGACAAGCTCCTCGACTTCAAACCGCCGCACGATTCGCTCTGGCTCGACAACGCCATCTTCACCAAGCTCGGAAAGAGCGGCTCWCCCGATGCGCCTTCGAGACTCAACAAGGCATTCTTCAAGGTGGGAGAGAAGGCGACGGACGGCAACGATCATGTGATCTACGTCAAGCGAAGCGGCGCTCTTCTCTATGACGTCGACGGCGACGGTGCGAAGGCCGCATTGCTGATCGCTACGTTCAAGAAGAAGCCGGCGATAACGGACAAGGATTTCTATATCGTGTGAGGGGGCCGCCACGTCGAACGCAGCGTCGTCGCCTCGACTTGATGCGGCAGTGCGGAATGCGCACTCGTCATGACGCATTGGCCGGGACGAGCCCGGCCATAGCGTCAAATGCGTTGCGCCATTGCGCTGGCGCTCCGGCGGTTCGCTTCGCCTTTAAGCGGCGCGCTTCTTCGACGGCAACAGGCCGCGGTTGACCAGCGCTTCGGCGATTTGCACCGCGTTGAGGGCTGCACCTTTGCGCAGGTTGTCGGAAACGCACCAGAACGAGAGACCATTCTCGACCGTGATGTCTTCACGGATGCGCGAAATATAGGTGGCATCCTCGCCCGCCGCTTCGTGCGGGGTGATGTAGCCACCGGGCTCGTGCTTGTCGATGACCAACACTCCTGGCGCCGAGCGCAGAATGGTGCGTGCTTCGTCGGCCGAGATCGGCTTCTCGAATTCGACGTTGACCGCTTCGGAATGCGAGATGAAGACCGGTACGCGCACGCAAGTTGCCGTGAGCTTGATCTTGGGATCCAGAATCTTCTTGGTCTCCACCATCATTTTCCATTCCTCCTTCGTGAAACCGTCTTCCATGAAGACGTCGATATGAGGAATGACGTTGAAGGCGATGCGCTTGGGAAACTTCTTCTCGACCACGTCCTGCATCGAATAGAGCGCCTTGGTCTGGCGATCGAGCTCTTCCATGCCGTCCTTGCCGGCACCGGAAACCGATTGATAGGTCGCCACCACCACGCGCTTGATCGTGGCGTGATCATGCAGCGGCTTCAACGCGACGACGAGCTGTGCCGTCGAGCAATTCGGATTGGCGATGATGCCCTTCTTCATGCCGCGGACGGCATCGGCGTTCACTTCCGGAACCACCAACGGAACATCCGAATCGTAGCGCCAGGCCGAGGAGTTATCGATCACGATCGCGCCCTGGGCGGCGATCTTCGGAGACCATTCCTTGGAAATCTCGCCGCCTGCCGACATCAGGCAGAGGTCGACATCGGAGAAGTCGTAGTTTTCGAGGGTTTTCGCCGTAACCGTCTTGTCGCCGAAGGAAATTTCGGTGCCCTGGCTGCGCCGAGACGCAAGCGCCACGATCTCATCCACCGGGAAGGCCCGCTCGGCGAGAATGCCAAGCATTTCGCGGCCCACATTGCCTGTCGCGCCGACGACGGCGACCTTGTAACCCATCTGACTTCTCCTGTTCGCGCTCTCCCCGGACAATTTGAACCCGTTTCGGGTGTCGCCTCTCGCCCCGACGGGAGAGAGGACCGGGGACGACGAGGCTAGGCGGTCGTTTTCACGACCGTCGTGACGGTTTTCGATTTGCTCGTCGTGTGCGTGAGCATCGTCATTGCCATCGTCCAAAATCTCAGGCCCGACGCTGCGGACCCGGCCGCCCAGCAACACACCAAAGCGCTTGCCGCGTCAAGACTTCTCTTCAAATCCGCAGCGTTCGAATCAGGCTGCCAGCTCAGCCTTCGCCGAGCACATCGGACTTCAGATCGAACCGGTAGAACACCTTGTCCATCCGCGCGCCGCCGAGCCGCTCGTAGAATGCTTGGGCGCGGGCGTTCGATCCGTCGGTGGTGAGATCGATGCGGCCGATCCCCTGCTCGCGGGCCAGCGCCGCGAGCCAGTTCAACATGGTTTCGCCGATCCCGGCGCCCCGTGCGCGCTCGTCGACGAAAAGCTCCTTCACGAAGAACAGGCCCGACAATCGCGAGCCGGGCCGGATGATGGCGAAACATGCGAGACCGACCGGCTCGCCGTCGAGAAAGGCGAGAGCGTAACGCGTGCCCTCCTGCGTCTTCATCGAGGCCTCCACCATGGCGAGCGTGCGCTCGATCGGGGCCACATCCGGGCCGACATAGTGAATCTCTCCGGCGCGGACGAGGCCGGCGACAGCAGGTGCGTCGGACAGTTCGGCGAGGCGGATATGGAGGCTTGTCATGGGTGCAGCAGGCCCGAGCGGTAACGTTTGATTCACGGTGCTTACCAGAACTTTTCGATCGACCGCCAGTGCTACGCTAGAACAGGTCCTCGAAAGAGGAGTGCTCAACCGGCATGCCGAGGGTCTTGGCCGATCTGGACGACGATATGTTCGACGACGGAGTCGACGAATCCGACGCGCGCCCGCTCGCTCGCCGTCGCCGGGAATGGCCCTGGCTGCGTATGCTTCTTCTGTCCGGCGCGATCGTGGCCGGCCTGGTCCATCTGGCGCAGAACGAAGAGCCGAAGCGCGTGGAGGACATTCAGGGCCCGCGCGAGATCCCGGCGGCGAACCTCATCGCACCGGCCCCGGCCTGGGTCGTCATCGACAAGGCCGCGAGCCTTTTTGCCGTCGAGAAGAATCCATCGCCGCACCTTTTCGAGGCGCGCCGCCATCGATCCGGTGGCCGCGCCGACGTGATCGCGTTCGGAGCACCGGGAGATCCCGGTTACGCGCGGCTTGTGCTCGGCGCCACCGGCGTCGACGGGCGCAGGAGCCTCTATCTCGATCTCGTCAAGGCGGCGGCAGAAGCCGGGCTTTCCGTCGTGCGCAGCGCGCAGAGCGAAAACCTGCAGACGAAGTTCGGAACGATGGAGACCGCCTCGATCATCCTCGCCGACCGGGCTGAGCAGACTTGCCAGGCCTTCCGCTTCGATGATCCCAGCTTCGGTATTCTGGGATGGCGTTGCACCGCGGGGACGGCATCCACGGATGATGCTCAGCTTGCCTGTTTCATCGAGCGCATCACCCTCGTCGATGGCGATGCGGCCTTGAAGTCGCTGTTCGCGCAAACTGAGCGACGCCGCACCGGAGCCTGCGGATCACCGGCTCGAACGGCGGCCATGGGCAGCGCAAAGCCGATCAGCCGACCTTAACGGCCACCTTGTGCATCGCATTGCAGCCGTAGCCTTGCGGATTCCAGTTCTCACCGGAAAGCGGCTGAACGCGTCCGCTTGAATCGGTCGCGCGCGCCCAGATTTCGAAGCTCCCGTCCGACGACACCGGCAGCGTCGCCGTGAAGCGCGCCCAATCGTACCGATTGCGCAGGGGCGCGAGATTTGCGGCATTCCAAGTGGCGCCTCGATCGAGCGAGAGATCGACCCGAGCGACGACGTCGTCGCCGGCCCATGCCGCGCCGCGAATGGTGAGACTGCGCGTGCCGGCCGGATATGCGGCGCTGTCGGCGGGGAACGAAACGATGCTGCGGACAGGCATCGATTCGAGGATTCGGAACGGCACGCCTGCGCCATCCGAACCCGGCGCGATCGGGGTCACCGGGATACGGTAGGAGGTCCCGGTCATGCCCGGTCCGTCATGCTCCCGGTCGCGGAGCCAGATCCGCGTCAGCCACTTTTGGCTGAGCGACCCGGGCCAGCCGGGTACGATCAGTCGCAATGGACCGCCGTGAAGGTATGGCAGCGGTTCGCCGTTCATGGCGAACGCAAGAAGCGTATGCGACTCCAACGCCTTCGCGATGGGGACGCCGCGCGAAATCGAGGGAAGCGACGGGTCGCCTGAGACATGCGGATCGGCGCCGTAGAAGGCCGTGTAGCGAGCCGTGGCCTTCAGGCCGCTTTCCCGCAATACGTCGGCCAACGCGACCCCGGTCCATTCGGCGCATCCGACGCCGCCATGCGTCCAGGGATTGCCCGCTGGCCGCGGCTCGAAGAAGGCGCGGCCGTTACCGCCGCATTCCAGGACCATCCGCAACGTCTTGACCGGAAATCGCGCCTGCAGCTCGGCGAGCGAGACCTCGATCGGCGCGTCGACTTCGCCATCGATCGCGAAGCGCCAGCTGTCCCTTTCGAGCGTCGCAGCCGGCATCAACCCATTGTTGCGAATGAAGAATTTTCCGATGGGTGTGGTTTCGTCATCGAGAAGTTCCTCCGGCGTCTCGATGACGATGGGCATATCGCCCAAAGGCGTCAGACGCGGGTCCTTGCCAAGCTTCTCGACGAGCGTGCGCGATTGATCCATTCTCATCCTTTCGTGAGGAAGCCGGGCAAAGCGGAACCTTTCCATGAAAGGCGCCTTGTCCTCAGTCTACAACGATCGCGCGGATCTTCGGCAAGACCCGCAGGATCCCTCGTCTGGAGGTTGCCATGCGTCGTCTCTTGCTCGGTCGTCTCTTGCTCGTCGGCGTGACGTCCCTCATCGCCGCGGCCGCCCTGATCCCCACCGCAAATGCACAGAGCCAGAATGGGCGACCGCTCGTTCTGCGGGTTCAGCCCCGAAGTTTTCTCGATCCCGGAACCGCCGCGCCAGTGGGCTCGATGAATCGCTACGTTACGAGCGGGCAGACATCGACGATGATCATGCCGCCCTGGAACAATCCTGAGCGTCTCGTGGGTGGTAGCGTCCTGCCCGATCCGATCGGCGGACCGTTCGTCGGCGCGCGCAACCCGTTCCCGCCGATTCCGATCGAGACGACGGGCTCCATTCGCTGAATTCAGAGCATCGCCGTGACGAGTTCGGGCCTCGTCGGCCCGAACTCCGCGGCTTGATGGCTCAAGCGAGCGCGTCGAGTTCCTTGACGATCGCATCGCCCACGTCGGTCGTGCCGACTGCGTTCTTGCCGGGCGCGGCGATGTCCTTGGTGCGGGTGCCCGAGGCCAAGACGTTGGTGATCGCCTTGTCCAGCAGATCGGCTTCCTCGACGAGACCGAAGGAATAGCGCAGCGCCATCCCGAACGAGCCGATCATGGCGATCGGGTTGGCCAGTCCCTTGCCGGCGATGTCCGGCGCCGAACCGTGGACGGGCTCGTAGAGCGCCTTGCGGCTGCCAGTCGCCGCATCGACCGCTCCGAGCGACGCGGACGGCAACATGCCGAGCGACCCAGTGAGCATCGCGGCGATGTCCGAGAGAATGTCGCCGAACAGATTGTCGGTCACGATCACATCGTATTGCTTTGGGTTGCGCACGAGCTGCATCGCCGCGTTGTCGGCGAGCACGTGCTCCAACGCGACATCGGCGAACTCGGCTTTGTGGATGCGCGAAACCACCTGGCGCCACAAGACGCCGGTCTTCATCACGTTGCTCTTCTCGGCCGACGAGACCTTGTTGCGACGCTTCTTCGCGAGGTCGAACGCAACGCGCGTGATGCGTTCGATTTCGCCTGTCGTGTAAAGCTGCGTATCGACGGCGCGCTGCGATCCGTCTTCGAGCGTCACGAGTTCTTTCGGCTCGCCGAAATAGACGCCGCCGGTGAGTTCGCGCACGATCAGGATGTCGAGACCTTCGACCACTTCGCGCTTCAAAGTCGATGCATCGGCGAGCGCGGGATAGCAGATGGCCGGACGCAGATTTGCGAACAGGCCGAGGTCCTTACGCAGACGCAACAGACCTGCCTCGGGGCGAACGGCGTAAGGAACGCTGTCCCATTTCGGTCCGCCGACGGCGCCGAACAAGACCGCGTCGGCCGACTGCGCGCGTTTCATCGCGTCTTCCGAAATCGCCTTGCCGTGCGCATCATAGGCCGCGCCGCCGACGAGGTCCGTCTC
>NZ_JBFUKD010000083.1:0-9125 GCF_056401005.1 Microvirga sp. P4_G7
TTCCTGCAGCGCGCCTACGATCAGGTCGTGCATGATGTGGCGCTGCAAAACCTACCCGTTCGCTTTGCGCTCGACCGTGCCGGCCTCGTGGGCGCGGACGGGCCGACACACGCGGGATCCTTCGACATCGCGTATCTCGGCTGCCTGCCGAACATGGTCGTGATGGCCGCAGCCGATGAGGCGGAACTCGTCCATATGGTCGCCACCGCGGCGGCGCACGATTCGGGCCCGATCGCATTCCGGTATCCGCGTGGCGAAGGCGTCGGCATCGACATTCCCGAAGAAGGCATACCGCTTGCCATCGGCAAGGGACGTGTCGTGCGCGAAGGCAGCCGCATCGCGATCCTGTCGCTCGGCACACGGCTTTCGGAATCGCTCAAAGCGGCAGAGGAACTGGAATCGCGCGGACTCTCGACGACGGTTGCCGATGCGCGCTTTGCCAAGCCCATCGACGAGGCGTTGATCCTGCGCCTCGCCCGCGAGCATGAGGTCCTGATCACGATCGAAGAAGGCTCGATGGGCGGCTTCGGCGCCTACGTGCTGCAGCTTCTTTCTGATCGCGGTGTGTTGGACCGAAACAGCGTGAAGGTCCGCACCATGGTGCTGCCGGACACCTATATCGATCACGACAAGCCGGAGCGCATGTATGCGCAAGCGGGACTCGATGCAGCGGGCATCGTGAGGAAAGCGTTCGAGGCGCTAGGCCACCACGAGGCGGACCGGAAGGCCCGCGCCTGAGCCTGCCTTGCCGCAAAGCCTGCTCGCCATCGGCAACGATCAGATTACCAGCTTTCCCGCTTTCGCGGCGGCATAGCGCTGGCTTATCTTGTCCCAGTCGAGCACGTTCCACCACGCCTTCAGATAATCGGCGCGACGGTTCTGATACTTCAGGTAATAGGCGTGCTCCCACACGTCATTACCCATCAGGACCCGTTGCCCTTCCATCAGCGGCGTATCCTGATTGGGCCTGGTGAGAAGGGCGAGTTTGCCGGCGGGCGTCACCGTCACGAACACCCACCCCGATCCGAACTGGCCAGCGCCCGCAGCGTTGAAATCGGCCTGAAACTTCTGGAACCCACCGAGATCGCGGTCGATGGCGCTCCTCACGTCGCCTGCAGGCTCGCCGCCGGAACCACCCATGATCTGCCAGAACATGGTGTGGTTCGCGTGCCCGCCGCCGTTGTTGCGCACCGCGGTACGGATCGCGTCCGGCACGTTGCCGAGGTTCGCAAGCAGATCCTGGAGCGGTATTTTCGCCGCCTCCGCGTTCTGGCTCAAGGCCGTGTTCAGGTTCGCCACATAGGCCGCATGGTGCTTGTCATGGTGGAGCTCCATGGTCTGAGCGTCGATATGCGGCTCGTTCTTGGACGGCGCATAGGGGAGCGGATCGAGTTTGTAGGGACCTGTGGGGGCTTGCGCGAACGCGCGCGGGATGGCAGCGGTGGCACCCAGAACGGTCGCCCCGAGCAGAAGTTTGCGACGGTTGACGATTGGCATGGCTTTCGCTCTCTCTAAGGATCGTAGCCGAGATAGGGCGCGCGCCGGGCTTGATCCAGGAAATGCCAGGAAATGACGGACACGTGATGAAGGCGTCGGCATGACTCGCAAACGGGTTGATATTGCCCTTGTGGAGGGTGGCTTCTTCGAAAGCCGCGCCCGTGCGCAGGAGGCGATCGCGGCTGGATTGGTGACCGTGAACGGACAGGCCGTGCGCAAGCCCTCCGAGGTCATTCCTGATGGCTCCGCGATCCTCGCCCAGGCGCCTCACCCCTACGTCTCACGCGGCGGCGTCAAACTGGCGGCGGCGCTCGATGTGTTTTCGATCGATCCCCGTGGGTGCGTTTGCCTCGACATCGGCGCCTCGACCGGCGGCTTCACCGAGGTGCTGCTCTCACGCGGCGCGGGCCACGTGTATGCGGTCGATGTGGGACATGGTCAGCTCCACCCGAAGGTGGCGACCGATCCGCGCGTGACGAGCCTGGAGGGCACGGACGCCCGCGCCCTTACCGATGCGCTCATCCCCGATCCGATCGATCTGCTTGTCGCCGACGTGAGTTTCATTTCGCTCAAACTCGTGTTGCCGGCAGCGATACGCTTCCTGAAACCGCATGCGACGCTTGCCGTTCTCGTAAAGCCGCAATTCGAAGCCGGTCGCGACAACGTCCGGAAAGGGATCGTGCGCGATGAAGCGATTCATCGCGCCGTCTGCGACGATCTCACGAGCTTCGTTTCGTCGCTGGGCTTCACACCCTACGGTATCGCGCCTTCGCCGATCGAAGGCGGCGACGGCAACCGTGAATTTCTCCTGGGAGCACGCCGTGAACGATGAGATCACCATCACGCGCCTCGGCGCGAAGGCGGACGGCGTTGCCGACACCAATAGCGGTCCCCTCTTTGTGCCCTTTGCGCTGCCCGGCGAAACCGTCACCATCGAGCGTGAGGGCGAGCGGGCGAAGCTTGTCGACGTCAAGGTTTCATCGCCGGCGAGAACGGTTCCGTTCTGTCCGTATTTCGGCACGTGCGGCGGCTGCGCGACACAACATATGCGCGACGACTTCTATCGCGATTGGAAGCAAGGTGTCCTGGCCACCACGCTGCGACAAGCAAGGTTGGATCACGATGTCGAACCGCTCGTCGATGCACATGGCGAAGGGCGCCGTCGCATGACATTGCATGTTCGCTATCCTGAACGCGACATGCATGTCGGCTTCATGGCCGCGCGCAGTCATCATGTGGTCGAGATCGAACGCTGTCCGATCACCGTTCTACCCTTGCAGGAAAGTGCGCAATCCGTCGCCCGCGCCATCGGAGAAACGCTTCGCGCATCACGCAAGCCGCTCGACATCCAGATCACGGCGACGCAAACCGGGCTCGATGTGGACGTTCGCGGTCATGGTGCGGTCAATGATCGTCTCCGCTTGAGACTGATCGAACTCGCTGCGGATCTCGATTTATCGCGATTGTCCTTGCACGGCGACGCACTTGTCGAACGACGCCCACCTTTCATCACCATGGGACGTTCCACCGTCTCGCCACCGCCTGGATCCTTCCTGCAGGCGACCGATCTCGGTGAACGGACTCTGGCTTCTTTTGCCGTCGAGGCGTGCAGCCGATCGAAACGCGTCGCCGATCTCTTTGCCGGCGCCGGCTCATTTGCGCTCCGTATCGCCGAACACGCGGACGTTCACGCGGTCGAAAACGACAAGGCCTCCATGTCGGCCCTCGACAAGGCGGCCCGCGCGACACCCAACCTGCGCCGCGTGACGACGGAAGCACGCGATCTGTTCCGGCGTCCGCTCCTCCTGCCGGAACTGAACACCTTCGGCGCGGTCGTGATCGATCCGCCCCGAGCCGGCGCGGAAGCGCAGGCGAAGCAGCTCGCGCTGTCCAAGGTGTCTCTCGTCGTGAGCATATCGTGCGATGCGGCGACATTCGCGCGCGACGCCGCCATCCTGATCAACGGCGGTTATCGCCTGGAGCGCATCGTCCCCGTCGACCAGTTCAAGTACTCGCCGCATCTCGAAGTCGTCGGCATTCTCAAGCGGGACGTCGCACGCAAACGCGCGCGTTGACGGCAATCAGAAACCTGCGCTTGCCTGCTGGATGCGCTTGACGACTTTTAYGGCGGGACCCGTGAATCGATTGACGTTGAGATCGTAGCTCGGCCCTTCGGAGAAGCCGAGATTGACGAAGGCCGTGCTGTTCGCATCGAAGAGCACACGCCGCTCGGTTCTTGTGTCACGTCCAAGGGCCGCGACGATTTCCCGACGGTCGGCCTCGCGCGGAGCGGGCACGACCGCGATCGCCGGCGTCGCGGCGGCCAGTTGCACAGCGGCAGGATCGATCTTCGGACGTCGCGGCGGAAGGGGCGCGAAGCTCATGACCGTTTCAGGATCGGCGGACGCGACTTGCGCCTCGATCACCGGCTTCTCGACCGTCTTTTCAGCCGGCGGCGCGGCCGGCTCGGGCGTCCTGCGTCCGAACAGCGCTGCGAGGAGGCTGCCGCCGCCCCCACGCGCGGATTGATCGGCGAGAGCGGCATTCCGGGCCGGTATCTCAGCCTTGGCGAGTTCGTAGCCCGCAAGCGGTTTGCCGCTCGCCGGCAAGTGGAGCGTCTTGCCGTCCGGGAACAGCCGCACGAGCTGATCCTGCGACATGCGCGGCCAGGCGCGGACGCTGCCGGTGTCGATATGAACGAAATCGGACGAAGCATAATAGCCGACGCCGCCGTATTGCATCCGCATGGCGATGGCCCGCAGGCGCCCTGTCTCGACGCCAGGGAACCGGACATCCATCGCCTTGCCGAGCATGTGCTGGCTATGCTCGGAGACGCCGCTGGAACGCGCGCGCAGCATGCCATTGGTCTGCGGTGAGCGGTAGGCCGAGACCACGTGGATGGGTCCTGATGCTCCCGCTTCCTTGTAGACCTCCCACAGGATGTCGAACAGGCGTGGGTCCATGCGGGTATTTTGCTCGACACGCCAATCGCGCAGCAGCCAGTTGAGCTGCTCCAAGCCGCGGTCGTCATAGCGTCCATCACGCCGAAAGGTGATCGTAGCGCTTTCCTGGGTGTGAGTATGGAAGAAGGTCAGCGACCTCGTATCGCCGTTGGCGGCAGCGGTCTGCGTACCGGCAGAAGCGCTGAGGAGAACAAGCGTAGCCGTTAAGACGCAGGCAATGACTTTCGATGCTAACCGCGCATTCGCGTGCTGTCGCGCTTCTGATCTCACGATGCGCCCCCCTTGCGGTCGGCCTTGTGGAGGGCTAGGGGCCCTCTCTGCTCCGCCTAAGACACGGAGTTGTGATGACAAACAATGGCAAAATTGGCGCAATCGTGGCGAACACAGTTCGTGCGCGTCATTCGGACGCTGATTTGCCCCATTTCGCATCCGGCCAGTCTGCACGACAGCCTTTAACCAACGGTTATCGTTAATCGAAATCCGGGATGGATATGCATTCTCACCGAACGGCCAGACCGTTCTGAAAACGTWCCTAGCTTCTCTTATTCGGCGCCGGCCTTGTCGTAYTCTTTGGCAACACGCCGCGCGGGTTCGGGATCAGCCGCTAGAACAGGCTACCCTGCGCATCGTCGACGAGACGTCCCTTCCGGCGTGCCGCGCGGATTTCACCCTCGCTCGCGCTCACCCGCTCTTGCAACGCCGCATCGTCATTTGCGACCTTGTTGACGCGCGTGCTCACCGGTGTCGCGTCAAGCCAATGGTCTGCGCATGGTCGAATGAGGCGCAGAGCCTCCTTGTCGTCCCCCGCGTCGACATCGAGCCAAGCGGCGACATCGTCTCGCGACAGAATGACCGGCATGCGATCATGAATGCCGGACAAAAGACCGTTGGCGTCCGTGGTGACGATGGCGGCCGTATCGATTTCTCCACCACTGGCGTCGCTATAGGTCTCCCAAAGCCCGGCGAGAGGCATCGGTCCGCGATCGATCATCCGCATCAGGAACGGTTGCTTGGCGGAGTCGTTACGTCGCCATTCGTAGAAACCATGGGCGAGAAAAACGCAGCGCCTGCGTTTCACCGCAGCCTTGAAAGTCGGTTTGTCCGAAACCGATTCACCGCGTGCGTTGATGACGAGCGGAAACGATTTCGGGTCTTTCGTCCATGAGGGAAGGAAGCCCCACCGCACGAGATGGAAATGGCGACGGCCCCGTTCTGCATGGACGATGGGCACGGGCTGCGTCGGGGCGACATTGTACCGCGCGGGAAAATTCGGCGTCTCCTCGTATCCGAAATAGGCGCGATACTCTTCCGGCGACACGGTGATGGCATAGCGTCCGCACATGATGCGTGATCTACAGCCATTTCTTCCAGCGGAAGAAGATGTACGGCAGGACCGCCGCCACAACCATCAGGACGATTGCAAGCGGATAGCCGAACTCCCATTGCAGTTCCGGCATCACCTGGAAGTTCATGCCGTAGATCGATGCCACCAGCGTCGGTGGAAGGAAGATCACCGCCATCACCGAGAACAGCTTGATGATGTCGTTCTGCTCGATGGAGACGAGACCGAGCGTGGCGTCGAGAAGGAACTGCACCTTGTTGGAGAGAAAGGTCGCGTGTTCCTCGATCGATTGCACGTCGCGGATGGCTGTGCGCCACTCTGCGCGGTAGCTGTGCTGGCGCTGCGGCCGCGGCATGCTCGACGACAGAAACAGCAGCATGCGCTCGACTGACGCCATGCTCTCACGCACGTTGGAGATGACGTCGCCCTTGCGGCCGACCGCTTTCAACACCGCCCGGAAGGTCGCCGCCCGTCGTCCGCCCTGCTTTTCATTCTCGAAGATGGACCGTGAGAGCCGGTCGATACGCTTTCCAACGAGCCCCAGGATCTCGGCGGCGCGATCGATGATCGTCTCGATCAGTCCGTCGAGCACCGCTTCAGGCTGATGACTGCAGCCGCCGGGCCGCGTGGCGCGCGACATGAACATGCTGAAGGAGCGCGGCTCGTCGTAGCGTACGGTGATGAGCGCCCTCTCGGTCAGGATGAACGAGACGTCGGCCAGACGCGGCGTGTCCGTGTCCGAACTGCACAGGATGCGGGCCGTCATGTAGTAGACGCCCTTCTCGTGGTAGAGGATCTCGGACGGCTCGATATCCGCCATCTCTTCCCGGGTCGGGATCTCGATCCCGAGATGGTCCTCGACGAGGCGCTCCTCGCTTCGGGTAGGCTCGATCAGGTCGATCCAAAGAGCATCGCTGGGGATCGCCTCCCCCTCCCGCCAGACATGACGGTCAAGGGTTTCCTCCGGCGCCGAAGCCTCGTTTGCCGGTCGATGGATCAGGATCATAGACGTCTCCCGCGAAACTGCCCGCTGTGTCTTGTAACGATCTTCTATGACGATGGGGAGGGCGGTTTCGAGTCGTCCGGAACAAAGAAATCCGGCATGAGCGGCACGGACGGGTCGACGCGGTACTTCTCGAAGTCGGTTGCCCCCTCGCCGGCGAGAAAAGTGTCGTCGATCAGGAACTGGCCGGTAAAGCTCCTCGAAGGCTTCTGGAAGATCGCATATGCGGCGTCCGCGAGGATCTCCGGCGTCCGACTCGCCTGGGTGATGCGGTCGCCCCCCAGAAGGTTCTGCACGGCGCTCGTTGCGATGGTGGTTCGAGGCCACAGGGCGTTGACGGCGATCCCCTTCTCCCTCAGCTCTCCGGAAAGGCCGAGCACGCACAGGCTCATGCCGTATTTGGCCAGGGAATAGGCGAGGTGCGGCGCAAACCATTTCTCCTTGATGTCGAGCGGCGGAGACAACATCAGAATATGTGGATTGTCCGCTTTCTCCAGATGAGGAATGGCGAACTTGGACACCATGTAGGTGCCGCGCGTGTTGATCTGATGCATCAGATCGAAGCGCTTCATGTCTGTCTGCGGCGTGTTCGTCAGGCTGATCGCGCTCGCATTGTTGACCACGATGTCGATGCCGCCGAACGTTGCGACAGCTTTCTCGATTGCGGTTTTCACCGCGTCCTCGTCACGTACGTCGACGAGGAGCGGCAGTGCCTTGCCGCCGGCTGCCTCGATCTCCTGCGCGGCCGAATAGATCGTTCCCGGCAGTTTCGGGTGGGGCTCCGCGGTTTTCGCCGCGATGACCACGTTCGCGCCGTCTCTCGCCGCCCGCAGACCGATGGCGAGACCGATGCCACGCGATGCGCCGGTGATGAAAAGCGTCTTGTTCTGAAGAGTCATCGGTTTCAACTCGCGAGGGCCAACGCGGCGTCGCTGACGAATCCGGCGCCGCCAAGAATGCTTTCTTCCAGGCCCCTGGCCGAGACTACGAGGTTTTCTGCGAAGAAGCGACAGAGCGCGATCCGCGCCCGGTGCGCCGGGTTGTCGTCTCCCGCCGCCATCATCGCATTGGCTGCCAACGCCACCTCGGCCAAGGCCACGCCCCCTTGGACGAAACCGAACAGCCGCAGATACGGCGTCGCGCCTGCCAGCGCGTTGTCGGGAACATTGGCGGACATCGCTTTCGCCATAAAGCTCGTCGCCCGGTCGAGACTTTCGATTGCATCGCGCAGGCGCGATGTCGTCGAACCGAAGGCGGGAGTCGCTTCCTTCATCAGGCGCGTCACCGTGGCGCGCATACCGGCGATCTGGGCATGAACGACACCGCCACCAGCGAGCGGCAGCTTGCGCATGACGAGGTCGATGGCCTGGATGCCGTTCGTTCCCTCATAGATAGGGAGGATGCGGGCATCACGCAGATGCTGAGCAGCACCGGTTTCTTCGATGAAGCCCATGCCGCCGTGAATCTGAATGCCGAGCGATGCGACTTCGACGCTCACATCCGTCGAGAACGCCTTCGCCACCGGGGTCAGAAGCGACGCTTGATCGTCCGCCCTCTTCCGCTCGCTCGCGTCCTCGGCCCGATGCGCACGGTCGATGGCGGCAGCCGTCAGAAGGCAGATCGCACGAGCAGCTTGCGTCAGCGCCTTCATGGTCAGGAGATTGCGCTGAACATCGGGATGCTCGACGATCGGACTCGTCTCCGTCGCTCCGACCGCCCGCCCCTGACGCCGCTCGTTCGCGTAGGCGAGGGCCTGCTGGTAGGCACGCTCCGCCAGTGCGACACCCTGAATCCCGACCTGCAGACGCGCATTGTTCATCATCGTGAACATGCAGTTGAGGCCGCGGTTTTCCTCGCCGACGAGAAAGCCCACGGCGCCTCCGTGATCTCCGAAAATCATCGTGCATGTGGGTGACGCATGCAGCCCGAGCTTGTGTTCGAGACCGCTGCACCGAACATCGTTCCGGGTTCCATCAGGAAGAATTTTCGGTACCACGAAAAGAGAAATGCCGCGTGTCCCAGCCGGCGCGTCGGGAAGGCGCGCGAGAACCAGGTGCACGATGTTGTCCGTCAGATCGTGTTCGCCGTAGGTGATAAAGATCTTCTGGCCGGTGATCCTGTAAGTGCCGTCGCCCGCACGCTCGGCCCGCGTGCGGATTGCGGCGAGATCGGAACCGGCCTGCGGCTCCGTCAGGTTCATGGTCGCCATCCATTCGCCCGCGACGAGTTTTTCCAGATAGCGCTCGCGCAGGTCGTCCGAACCGTGCGCGACCAGGGCTTCGACGCCGCCCATCGTGAGGATCGGCCCGATCCCAAAGGA
>NZ_JBFUKD010000084.1:0-9075 GCF_056401005.1 Microvirga sp. P4_G7
GCCGCTCCCAGGGAAACAACTCACCTGGATCGAGCTTGCGGCCGGGTGCGACATCCGAATGACCGAGCACACGTTCTGCCGGAATGCGCCAGCGTCGCACGAGATCGCCGGTCAGCGCGATGACGCTTTCGATCTGTGCGTCCGGAAACGGGACGGAGCCGCTGGTATGACCGGCATTGGCGATCTCGATTCCGATCGAGGCCGAGTTGATGTCGACATCACCATTCCAGCACGAACGGCCCGCGTGCCAGGCGCGTCTGATCTCCGGCACCATTTGCAGCACGCGTCCATCCTCGAACACGAAGTAATGGGCGGAAACCTGAGACACGGGATTGCAAAGCCATTGCAGCGCCTCGGTCTCGCTCGGCAAGCCGGTGTAGTGCAGGATCAGCATGTCTGGACGGCGGCCGTCCTTTCTCTCGCCATGGTTGGGCGAGGGAAAAACCTTCGCTGCAACGGGGCTCTCGGGAGAAAGGGGCGCGCTCATCGATCCTACCTGAGATTGCGTTCGGCCGCGATGCGTTCCCAAGCGGCGTTGATCACGGCGAGACGATCGGTGGCGATCTTGACCGCTTCGGGAGGCAGGCCGCGGGCGATTTCGCGATCCGGATGGTTGTCGGCGACAAGCCGCCGGTAGTGCCGCTTCAAATCCTCGTCGCTCATGCCGCGATCGGCTTTGATGATCAGATAAGGATCATCGCGCCGCCGAACATGGCGCGCCGTGATGCGCTCGAATGCAATATCCGAGAAGCCGAAGATCGTCGCAACGTCCTTCAAGTATGAGAACTCAGCCTCGTGCACTGCGCCGTCCGCCTTGGCGATATGGAATAGACCGTCGAGGACGTCTTCCAACAGCTGCGGCTCGTCCTTGAACAGCTCGCTCAGTTGGCGCGCGTAGGCTTCAAAGCCGTCGGTCGTGGATTTGGCCAGATTGAAGAGGCTCTTGACGCGCTCGTGCTCGTCCGGTGGTACATCGACCACCTGTTCGAATGCTTCTACCTCGCGATCGACCACAACACCGTCGGACTTCGCCATTTTGGCGGCCAGTGCGACAAGACCCGTCGTGAACACGAGGTCACGCGGGGGCGCTCCGAAAAGAGCTCCCTCCCGGTCAACAAGCATGTGTCCTGCAACGCCGCCCAAAAGGGCGCCGATTGGCCCGCCAAGCGCTAGACCAATTCCCGCGCCGCCGAGCTTCCCCCAGATCGAATGAATCATCGTGTCTGAGTGGTATGCGCAAGTTCCGCCAAAAGAAAAGGGCCGAGATTGCTCCCGGCCCTCAAATTCATCTGTTTGCGACGATTAACGGCAATAGAGATTGCCGTAAACGTCCTGGTAGGTGCCATACGGGCATTGCGAACGCGGTGCCGTCGACGCGCCGACGATTGCGCCACCGGCAGCACCAATGGCTGCGCCAGCAAGTGCGCCGCCGGCCCGGCCGGTTGCCGCGCCACCGATCGCCGCGCCGGCGAGACCGCCGATCGCTGCGCCGCCAACGGCACGGTCTGTCGGGGTGTTGCAGGCCGCCACCGATAGGGTGAGAGCACCAGCGGCGATTGCGGAGATGATTTTCTTCATGGGAGACTTCCTCTTCCTCAGCGACCTTACAACTGCATAAAGCGTGAGCGGTATAGCTTGGCCTTACTGTCTCGCCAACTTTTTCCTAGACGATCGGTTCCATCCAAGCCGCCTATGGCTTGCAATATTCTTGGCCACGTAGCGTATAAGTCCCATACCGGCAGATCGGTTTCCCGTAAGTTGTCGGCGGCGTCGCGACAACCGGCGCAGACCTCGGTTGAGAATGTTGCACGGGCGGTGCCAATGGTTGCGCGTAAACCGGCGCCGGCGCCGGGATCGGCTCTTCGAGCATCTCGGGCTCGGGCGTCGTTGCAGCGCCGACGATGGCGCCACCGGCGGCGCCAAGCGCAGCTCCCGCCAAAGCGCCGCTTGTTCTCCCCGTCGCAGCGCCTCCGATGGCGGCGCCGGCCAGGCCGCCAATTCCGGCACCTCCAAGTGCACGTTCACCCGGTGAACACGCGGTGACGGCCAAGGCGACGAAACATGCGAGGAATACAGCAATACATTTCATCACGATCGTCCTTTGCAATACGATATATCATATCATTAAACGCCTCATATGTGGCCCGAGTCTCGATTCTGTCAAATCATCGCCTCATTTCGCCGCCACCGAACACACTTCGGACAATTGAGGCAGGTGAGCGAATGACGTGGCAGCATGTTTTGAGGGTGGTGATGGTGGCCTTTGTCGGCGCAATCGCCCTTGCTCTTGCTTCTCAGGCACGGGCCGAGGGAGGCGAGGGTGCGAGCGTTGTCGCCCCTGAAGCCGCGCTTTCCGCCACTGAACAGACGAGCGTCGCCGACGCGACCGAGCAAAGCGTTGCCGATCAGGTCGCTGTCGATGAGCGCGCGGCTGATGAAAAAGCCGCCGAGCCTGCTGCGGGGAAGGCGGCTACGAAGCAATCATCCGCCGGCTCGAAGGTGAAAAAGTCCGAGGAGCGCATCGCGGCAGCTTCGAAAGGTGAGCCTTCCAGTTCCGGGCAAAAGCCGGCGACGGTTGTCAAAACGAATGCGTCGACGGTGAGCGTCGCCATGGGAAGCGTGGCCGCCGTTCCTGCGAAGAAGGCCGAGGCTAAGAACGAGCCGAAATCGGTTCAAACTGTCGCCGCCGCTCAGGGCAAGGGTTCGGACGAAATCGAGGCCATTGACGAGGCGGCGGAGGTTCTCCCGAAAAATGCGCGCGCACGGGCCGAGGCTCAACGAACCCAGGCGCTGAAACCCCTCGTGCAACGCTACGCGCTCGAAAACAAGCTACCCTTCGAGTTGGCCGACGCGGTCATTCGCATCGAAAGCCGTTACAATACTGCTGCGCGGAACGGGCCGAACATCGGTCTCACCCAGATCAATGCGACGACGGCTCGGTCCCTCGGTTATGAGGGCGGAGCCAACGGCCTGAACGATGCGGAAACGAATCTCCGCTACGGCCTCAAGTATCTCGCGATGGCCTATCGTCTCGCCGGGGGCGACACGTGCGGTACGATCCTGCGCTACCAGTTCGGACATCGGACGGTGACGATGACCAAAGCCTCGCAGAAATACTGCGCGCGTGTGAAGACGATTATCGCCTCCGCCAACTGACTGGCMTTGACGCGGACCTCCCTTCTGCACCACATCGGCGCTGTCAGCCGGCTGGGCGGCCGCTCCGAGTTCGCTCGGGGAGGAAAGTCCGGGCTCCATGGAAATACGGTGCCGGATAACGTCCGGCGGGGGTGACCCCAGGGAAAGTGCCACAGAAAGCAGACCGCCTCATGCCCTCGGGTCTGAGGTAAGGGTGAAAGGGTGCGGTAAGAGCGCACCGCGGACGCAGTAATGCGCACGGCACGGCAAACCCCACCAGGAGCAAGACCGAATAGGGACGACAGGCGTCAGCCAGGCCTATTTCCAGGCCGGTCGTCCGGGTTGGTTGCTTGAGGCGGTCGGTAACGACCGTCCCAGAGGAATGGCCGCCACGTTCGAGGCTGAAACCTCGGGCCATACAGAACCCGGCTTACAGGCCGGCTGACACCATTATTTTTTGCGGACAATCCACCGGATCCACGGGGCGCGAGCACCTAAATCGTTGCTGCGCTTACGATTCATTAACCGTAACCGATTCTGATGGCGGAGGCGGGCAAGGGTCCGCCATACCGCCCAGCTCCGTTGACGCCCATATTATCCCATGTTATCCCAAATCATCCCGTCGACGATGCTTCGCGAGGCGGTGCACTCAGGCCGTCATGGCTCGTGGTCACCGGCTCATAAGGAGGCGCAGGCACTGCTGAGGGGATGCGGCGGAATCGAGGAATTCGCCGCGGGGTCGACAATGAGGAGCAGTCGAACGGCCCATGGATCGCTTCGTGTCCAATTTTACCAATCGATTGGACTCGAAGGGGAGGGTTTCCATCCCGGCGCAGTTCCGTGCCGTGCTGGCGCGGGACGGGTTCGAGGGCCTCTACGTTCACCCGTCGCTCGATGCGACGGCCCTGGATGCGGGTGGCAACGTGCTTCTGAACGAGATCGACGCGTTTCTGTCGACTCTGTCGCCCTATTCGGACGAGCGGGATCATCTCTCGACGGCCTTGTTCGGCACGAGCGAGATCCTGAAGGTCGATCCGGAAGGACGAGTAATCCTCACCGAGTCAGTAAAAGTTCACGCCGGGATTGCCGACACGGTTGTGTTTGTCGGTCTCGGACACAAGTTCCAACTTTGGGAACCAGAGCGTTTTCGTGTGCACTTGGAGGAGGCGCGCTCGAAAGTGCGGGACCTGAAGAAGGTCTTGGGAACTCGAATTGCGGAGCCTCGCATGTTGCAGGACATCCCACCAGGAGGGCGGGGGCAATGACGGAACGCGGCGACGGCCCGGCCGGAGCCGCTGGCGGACCATCCCGTCACGTTCCTGTGCTCCTGGGGGAAGTCTGCGAGGCGCTCGACGTCAAGCGCGGCGGCCTGTTTGTCGACGGCACATTTGGCGCTGGCGGATATACGCGCGCCATTCTCGACGGCCATTCCCGCAATAGCGTAATTGCAATCGATCGTGATCCGAACGCCATCGCCGCCGGCGCCGCGTTGGTCGAGAAGATGAAGCGACGCCTGGATCTGGTCCACGCCCGGTTCGGCGATCTCGACGAGATCGTCACGAGCCGCGCGCCGGATGGCGTGGACGGCGTCGTGCTCGATATCGGCGTGTCTTCCATGCAGCTCGACGAAGCGGATCGCGGATTCTCATTCCGCAACGACGGTCCCCTCGACATGCGGATGGAACGGGGCGGCCAAAGCGCGGCCGATCTCGTCAATGAAGCGTCGGAAGCCGAGCTTGCGGACATATTCTACCATTACGGCGAAGAACGACGGGCACGCGCCGTAGCGCGCGCGATCATCGAAGCACGCCGCAAGGCTCCGTTCGAGACGACGCGGCAGCTTGCGGATCTCGTCGCAACGTTGATCTGGCAGGAACCGGGTGGCGTCCATCCGGCGACCCGGATATTTCAAGCGCTCCGGATCGCGGTGAACGACGAGCTCGGGGAACTCGTTCGCGCGCTTCACGCGGCGGAACGGATCCTGAAGCCGGGCGGGCGATTGGTCGTGGTCACGTTCCATTCGCTCGAGGACAGGATCGTCAAGCAGTTCTTCGCAGCCAGGACAGGGCGCTTGAGTTCCGGTTCTCGCCATTTGCCGATGACGGCRCAGGCACAACCCACTTTCGACGCGCTCACCCGCGGGCCGATCGTGGCATCGGACAGCGAGGTCGCGCGCAACCCACGCGCCCGCTCCGCGAAACTCCGGGCTGGCATTCGCACGGAAGAGCCGGCGCAAGAGCCGTTGAGCGCCATCACCATGCTGGCTGAATTGCCGCGTACGGCGGAAAAGCGGGGAGGGCGCCGATGATCCGGTTCCTGCACATGATCGCCATTACGGCGCTGATCGCATCGGCCGTCTATGCTTACTCGATCAAGTACGAGACGCTCTATTACGTCGAGCAGGTCGCCAAGCTGAAATCGCAATCCCAGCGTGAGCGTGATGCAATCGCTGTCCTGCAGGCCGAATGGCAGTTTCTGAATCGGCCAGACCGGCTGCAGGCTGCGGCGGAGCGTCACCTCGACCTGCAGCCGATGGCAATTCARCAACTGGCACGGCTTTCCGATCTCCCGACCCGTCAGGCTCGTGAGGATCAGATCGGCCGCAAGCTTGAAGCGCTTGGCCTTCTCGAACCCACGTCGACGCCCAAGGACAAGTCGGCGGAAGCGCGTACGCCGACGACCCAAACCCCGATACGGTGATGCCTGTGCCCCACGTGTCCGACATCGCTCAACAGCCGAAAAAGACGCCGCCGAAGGGTGGATTGTTGTCCCACGTCCGCGAGCTGTTTCGCCTTCGCGTCGACAAGAGCACGGCACGCGTCGGCCTCGTGACATTGTGCTTCACGGGGCTGTTCGCCACGATTGGCGGGCGTCTCGTCTATCTCGCCATGACGAGCGACAACACCGGCAGCGTCCGGTTCGCAACCTCTTCGGAAATCTCCGCGGCGCGTCCGGATATTGTCGATCGCAACGGCGATGTTCTGGCCACGGACGTGAGAACGGTTTCGGTCTTCGCAGAACCGCGCAATATCATCGACAAGGATGAAGCGGTCGAACTTCTGACCGCGGTCCTTCCCGACCTCAACGCGCGGGAACTGCGCGACAAGCTAGGCACGAAGAAGGGCTTCGTCTGGGTCAAGCGCGAGATCACGCCGAAGCAGCAGGCGGAGGTCCACCGCCTCGGCATTCCCGGCGTCGGGTTCCTGCCTGAGAACAAGCGCGTCTATCCGAATGGGAATGCCGCGGCCCACGTGCTCGGCTTTGCGAATATCGACAACGTCGGCATCGCCGGCATGGAAAAATACATCGACAGCCAAGGTCTTCAGGATCTGAACGGCGCCGGGTTCAACATCTCGTCGACGGATCTGAAACCGATCGAACTCTCCCTCGATCTGCGCGTTCAGCATGCGCTTCGCGACGAGCTCGAAAAGGGGATGGCCAAGTTCAAGGCCAAGGCGACCGCAGGCGCAGTGCTCGACGTCAACACGGGCGAGATCGTCGCATTGGTGTCCCTGCCGGATTTCGATCCGAACAACCCGGTCGACGCCCTCGAAAAAGATCGGATCAACCGGATCAATGTCGGCGTGTTCGAGATGGGTTCGACCTTCAAGGCCCTGACGACGGCCATGGCGCTCGATTCAGGCAAGTTCAACATCAACTCGTCCCTCGATGCGCGATCGGGACTGCGTTACGGCAAGTTCACCATCGGTGACTATCACCCGACACGTCGCGTTCTGACGGTGCCCGAAGTCTTCATTCACTCGTCCAACATCGGCACGGCGCGAATGGCGCTGGGCATCGGGGTGGAAGGGCATAAAGCTTTCCTACGCAAGATGGGCCAGTTGACACGGCTCGAGACGGAGCTGCCCGAGAACGCTCTGCCGATCGTGCCGCCGCGTTGGGGTGAACTCAACACGATGACCATCGCGTTCGGCCACGGTCTCGCCGTTGCGCCGCTGCAGGCCCTGATGGCCGTGGGCGCTCTGGTGAACGGTGGCGCTCTGATCACGCCGACTTTCCTGAAGCGCGACGAAGTGACCGCGCGCGCCACCGCGATGCAGGTCATCAAGCCCGAGACGAGCGAAGCGATGCGCTATGTGATGCGCCTCAATGCGTCGAACCCGGCAGGTTCCGCATCGACCGCGGCGATTGCCGGCTATTTCGTCGGCGGCAAGACCGGCACCGCGGAGAAAGTCGTCAACGGGCGCTATTCGAAAAACAAGAACCTGACCACGTTCACGGCCATCGTGCCGGCGGACAAACCCAAATATGTCTTCCTGACGATCGTCGACGAACCAGTCGCCTTGCCCGAAACMTACGGTTTTTCGACGGCGGGTTGGAATGCGGGCCCGATCACCGGCAACGTCATCGAGCGCGTCGCCCCGCTTCTCGGTATCCCGCCACGCTTCGAAGCGCCGCAGCAGCCGTTCCCCCTGATGTCGCGGTTGAATGCTTGGGGGACGCGTTGATGACGTCGCGCAGATCAACGCTCGGTGATTTGATCGCGGAGGCGCAAAACACGCCAGTGGCGGACGTCGCGGTGAGCGCAATCATAGCGGACAGCCGGAAGGTGGTTCCGGGAGCGTTGTTCGTCGCCGTTCCGGGCACCAAGGTTGACGGTATGTCGTTCGTTCCCCAAGCGATCGCGGCAGGCGCTGTCGCCGTCGCCGGCGAGGATACTCGACCCGACGACTTGTCGCCATCAGTTGCTTACGTGCAAATTCCGGATGCCCATCGCGCCGTCGCGCTCGCCGCCGCGCGGTTCTATCCACGGCAACCTGAAAAGATCGTCGCGGTGACGGGTACGAGCGGTAAAAGCTCCGTGGCCGATTTCGCGCGTCAGCTGTTTGCCCGTTTGGGACACCGCTCGGCGAGCCTTGGCACCCTTGGTGTCATCACGTCCGACGGCGCCGTGTATGGCTCTCTGACGACGCCTGATCCGGTCATGCTGCACCAGACTCTCGATCGGCTGGCAGGTGAGGGAGTTCATCGCCTTGCCATGGAAGCTTCGTCTCATGGGATCGATCAGCGTCGTCTCGACGGCGTTCGCCTTTCCGCTGGCGGTTTCACCAATCTGGGGCGTGATCATCTCGACTATCACGCGACAACCGAAGCTTATGCGGCCGCGAAGCTGCGCCTGTTCGATACGCTCTTGCCGGACGATGCGCCGGCCGTCGTCAACGCGGATGGTCCGTTCGCGGACGTCTTCCTCGAAGGCATTCGCCGCCGCGGCTTGAAGACGCTCACGACCGGGCGCAACGGATCCACGATCCGTTTGGTGGATGCACGACCGCATGGTTTCGCCCAGAGGCTGACGATCGAGGCGTTTGGCCAAAGGGTAGAAGTCGCCCTCCCGTTGCCAGGCGAGTTCCAGGTCGAGAATGCCCTGCTGGCGGCAGGGCTCGTCGCCGCTATCGAGGGCGAGGATCGTATTCGCGATATCTTGGCTGGCTTGGCCGACCTCGTCGGCGTTTCGGGACGGCTCGAACGCGTGGCCGAGATCGACGGTGCATTGTGCGTCGTTGATTACGCTCACAAACCGGATGCACTGGCGCATGTGCTCGATGCACTGCGTCCGTTCACGACGGGGCGTCTCATCTGCGTCTTTGGTTGTGGTGGCGATCGCGATCGTGGCAAGCGCCCGCTGATGGGACGTATCGCCTCCGAAAAGTCCGACATCGTCATCGTCACCGACGACAATCCACGTTCCGAAGAGCCGGCCGCGATCCGGGCCGAGATCATGAAAGCCGCGCCTGGCGCCCGTGAAATGGGCGACCGTGCCGCCGCCATTCGCGTCGCCGTCAATGAGCTGCGGGCAGGCGACGTCCTGGTTGTTGCCGGGAAGGGTCATGAAACGGGCCAAATCATCGGCGACCGGACCTTGCCCTTCTCGGACCAGGATGAGGTCCGGGCGGCGATTGCGGAGAGGCGAGGATGAGC
>NZ_JBFUKD010000085.1:0-9065 GCF_056401005.1 Microvirga sp. P4_G7
GACTAGGTCGTTGATGGGATTCAGAAATTTCAATTCGAGCGGGATCGTCGATTCCGCCGCGTCGGCCGACCACGATCCAGCGGCCGTCCCACACGAACGCCTTTAGGGTTCGCTTAAGCGACCTCTGGCAGGGTCATCGGGAAGGGGAGAGGGACGCTCGTTCCTCGGGGCGTTTGAGCGAGTGCTGATGCGTTTGACACGAATGGACGGATCTCGGGTCGATCGGCCCGAACTCGCACCCGTTTGGAGTTTTCGCCAGCGATCGCCTCAAGGTGCCCACGGCTCCTTCTGCGAACGATGCTATACTCCACGTCGGAGTTTTTTCTTGAAGCGGGGTCGTCTCCTTGCGTGAAGCCTTAGCCGCCCGCTCCGATCGCGACTTCATGATCGCCGAGCCTGCTCCGCGAAGCCGGTCGGCATCGCGCGGAGCGAAAGCCAATCCAGCCCGAAACCCGATCGCCAAGAAAGCGCTCGCCAAGCGCTCGTTCCTGGCGATCGCCATCAGCCGCCCGCGCGAGATCGCGGCGGCTCTGTTCTTCGTCGCGTGCGCTGGTGCGATCGCCTGGAACGCTCTCGCTCTTCAGAAGGCTCGCCACCCGGCGCCGCTCTTTGCGAAAGGCACGCCGAGCGCGCCCGTCGCCGCTCCTGGAAAGCCGGTCGACACCCATTCGCCGCTCGCGACCACTCAAGCTCCAGCTGCGCCTGCAGCTCCCGTCGAGGCTGCTCCCTCCATTACCGTACCAGCGCCTCCAAAACCGCCGCAGCGCAATGCCATCGGCGATCTCATCCGTAACGGTGGCGAGGTTGCGCCGGTCGTTCAGGCGCCTGCGCGAGCCGCTCCTGCGCCGAATGCGGTCGCCGCGCTCCAGAAGCCGACGGCGCCGGATCCCATTGCTGAGATCATTCGGATGGGAGGCCCGGTTCCCGTGCCGCCTGCCTCCGTCGGCAAGGTCGAGGCCGACGATACGGTTCTTGCAGGACAGCGGGCGCTCGCGAAAATTGGTTATGGCGTCAAGGTCGATGGTTTCTACGGCCCCGGCACCCGACAGGCGATCGAGGCGTTCGAACGCGACAAGCGTCTGCCGGTCACTGGCGAGTTCGGGCCGCGCACGGTTCGAGAGCTGGCGTCGCAGGCCGGCATCGCCATCCCATAAGAGAAACGCGGTGTCCTCCCGCCTGCGCTCCGATTTTTGGGTCTCCGCGTATCTGCGCCGCTGCGCGGTCGAGAACATCGAGGCCGTCCTTCGCCGTCGCGGATCGCCAGAAGCCGGTGCCGTGTTCGTCAAGATCGATCGTCTCGACGGTACGGCCAGTCTCTACGGTCCTGCGCCACAGGCCCTCGTCGAGGACACCGGCGATCGGCTGTTCTCCTGCGTTCTCGAAGCCGTCATGCCGCTCGATGTGGAGGAACGCATGACGAAAGAACTCAAGTTCGATCCCGACCTGTGGCTCGTGGAAGTCGACGATCGCGAAGGCCGGCACGGCCTCGATCTGGCGCGCGAACCACGCGCCTAACTCCGCTTCCGCGTGCGCGATCGCACGCCACCGTCACGTCGCGAAAACTTGACCTTTAGAGGTACGGAACGAAGCGCAGCGGCGCTGGTTGGTCCTTCGTCCAGTTGGTCATTCTCGAAAAGACACCATCGGGAAACGGTCTGTTAACCATACAGGCCTTTTGTTGGTGCCGGGAAACGACCCGCAATGGAGCTGCGCGGAGGATCGGAGCATGGACGAATTCTGGACCAGAACTCGAGGCGAAGTGATCGCTTTTCCAGACGCCTCCTCGCGGCCGAACCGGCTTTCCCTGACGCTTGACGAGCCGAAGGGCGAGATCCTGCTGTTTACGGGCGTGCGGTACGAGCGGCCCGCTCCCAGTCCCGGGCCGTCACGGCCACTGGCGACGCACGGTTCGGGACGTAGCAGACGGTCGTGACAGTCACGTCTCGCTGGCGTTTCCGCTATGCAAGTCGAAGCTCCATGAAACGGGCGTCGTCGCCGTAGCTCGCTAGCTTCGTTTCGATGCCGGGTGGCGCCGCTTCCGCAAAACCGCGCTGACGCCAGAACGCCGCCGATTGATTCACGGCCACGAGCGTCATGTTGGAAAGGCCCGTCGCTGTCGCCTGCGCTTTCGCGCGTTCGACGGCGAGGATTGCATGTCCGTGACCCGTTGCGCGTGGAGACAGCGCGATATCGTGCAGGTAGTAAGTATCGGCGGGCTCAGGCAGTCGGCCGAGCAACGCGTTCAAGGCCGGCGGCTCGCCGTAGCGCCATGGATGGCTGATCAGGTAGCCCGCGACCCCGCCGTCATCGGCGAGAACGAAGCATCCGGCGGCGTAGAGGTGGTGGCGTTCGGCAAAGATCGCGAACGCTTCGGGATAGGACGGATGGATGCGGTCCGCCGCCTCTTTCACCGCAGTGAGATCGCTCGCCGTCATCGCGCGCCAGAGCATCGCATCAGCGGACCGCGAGGCCATGCGGTCAGTCCTCGTCGATCGTGCAGGACACGGCCTTCGCCGCGTTCTCGGCGGCGACGTCGAGACTCGGATACGGCGAGGCGACGCGCACGATCACGAACCCTTCCGTCTGTGGAGCAACGACTCGTACATCCTGCACCGGCGCGTCGCCTTCCTCCTCTTGTGCCCTGGCGGCATCGAGCTGCTCAGCCGTCATCACCACAACTTCGAGCTCGCCTCGCACTGCGGCGCGATCGGTGAGGGCAAAGAAAATCCCGTTCTCCTTCGTGTGGAAGGAAAGCGATTGAAACAGCGAACTTGTCTTTGCGGAGATGCGCGTCGGTCCCTCACGGAGATCGAAGGCGCAGGCTGCGACAGCGACGGACGGGTCGGGCTCCGGCAGCCAGGTATCGCGACCGCCGAGCGGACTTATCAATTCCGCCTGTTCCGCTTCGAGGGTCTCCTGCAGGCGGTTGAAAGCGTCGTTCTCTGCGAGGCGCGGACCCGCGAGAATGACGACGATATGGACCGCGGCGGCCAGAACCAGGCCGCACAGGGTTGCGATCACGAAGCGCGCCCAACCGCTCATGCGCCACACCCAAGACGCTCGATCGCGGGAAGGGCGCCTGCGTCGAGCGCGGCGGCGCCGGCGGCGCCGGGCATGTCGTAAAGACGAAGAACCAAGCTGAATGGTCCATCGGCCGGAAGCTGGATCCAGTTGCCGGGTTGCACGTCTCTCGCCAGTCGAATGGAAAAGCCCCCGTCCGCGTTGCGCAGGACTTCGGACGAGGTGAAATGGCTTCGCCCGAGCTCGGAGCGAACCGGGTGATCGGTGCCGTCATAGGCTGCCAACGTCCAAAGGCGCGCGGCTGGAACGACGGAGCCGATGCGGTATCGGCAGCGCGCATCGAACTTGCGCCCCTCGCTGTCGGTGACGGCCTTCAGGGCAAGTCCCTCGCTGATGGCGAGCGGGACCTCGCTGCGGCGGGCCATGATTATCCGGGCGTAGGGGTCGGCCTCGCTGGTTCCGACTTTGGGCCATGCCCGCCACGGACCGATCGCGACGCCGCCGACGGGGTAGTCGCCCCGCAGGACGGCATAGGCCGATCCCAGACCGACGGCGAGGCCGAGCAGGAGCGCGTAGGGGATGAGGATGGAGGAAGAGAAGATCCGGCTGGACACGAGAATCTTGGGGACCTTCACAATACGGAGCGCACCGGGGCGGACCGAGCGGACCGCCTCGCGCTATTTTAGTGCGAGACGGCCAAAAGTGTAATCCGGTTTTCGACAGCGTTCAGTTGGCCGATTGCGCGTCAGGCCTCGTGCGCATCAAGGCATGGCGACGCGGCTCGCCGTGGGAGTCTCCGTCGTGCGGATCGTCGGCGGCGGTCCCGCCTTCTCCGCTTGCTGAAACAGCTGTCCGAGACTGCCGAGCGCTTCATAGGATTTTCGCGTCAACGTTCCTGCGAGCGGCAACGAGCCGGTCTCCTGGATCTGGTTCGGCGCGTTCTTGCCGTTCGCCGCGACAGCTTCTGCCGGTTGCGGACCCAAACCGGGGATCTGGCGCAATTCGACGTTCTGGTGCGCGACCGTCATGACCTCTTTCCACGTCATGGCGGGGAGCGTGCCGCCGGTCATGTTGTTCATCGCGGAGTGATCGTCGTTGCCGTACCACACGCTGGCGACCAGATTGCCGGTGAAGCCGACGAACCATGCATCGCGATAGGCATTCGTGGTGCCCGTCTTGCCGGCGGAGCGGATCTTGTCGAGCGCCGCGCGCTTACCCGTTCCTTCCTCGACGACCTTGTTCATCATGAAGTTCATGTCGCGCACGACTTGCGGGCGAAGCACCTGGGGCTGCGGCGCGTCGCGGTCGTGCTTGTAGATCACCTCTCCGGCGCCGTTGCGGATCTCCCATGCCGAATAGGCCGGCGCGCGTTTGCCGCCGTTTGCGAACACCGCGTAAGACGACGCCATGTCGATCGGCGTCACTTCGGCGGCGCCGATCGGCAGCGACGAGGAATCCGCCAGCGGATGYGTCAGTCCCATCTTGTGCGACAGGTCGATGATCTGGGCGCGGCCCGCCTTCGCGTTACCCTTGCCGATTTCGAGCGACATCCGCACCGGGATCGAATTGATCGAGCGCGCAAGCGCCGAGACCATCGGCATCGATCCAGAGAACGATCGGCCGTAATTCTGTGGGCACCAATTGCCGAGACAGATCGGCGCGTCGGTGACGGTGGAGGATGGCGTGAGCTTGGGATTGGCGGTCAGTGCCGTCGCATAGACGAACGGCTTGAACGAGGAGCCCGGCTGACGCAATGCATCGGTCGCGCGGTTGAACTGGCTCTGTCCGTAATCGCGCCCACCGACGATCGCGCGCACCGCGCCGTCCACGTCCATCACCACGACGGCGCCTTGGCCGGCTTTGTATTGATGGCCGTGTTGGCGCAGCATGTCCTCGAGGATTTCCTCGGAACGGTGCTGCAGATTGGTGTCGAGCGGCGTCTTCACGAGCAGCACGCGTTCGCTGCCGAGCTTGCCTTCCGTCGCGAGCGCTTTGACCTGCAGATAGGCCCAATCGAGGTAGAAATCCGGCGTCGATTCACGTGTGCGGTTGACCGGCGTCGCCGGGTTGCGGCGTGCGGTCTGAATCTGTCCCTCGGTCAGGAATCCGGCCTCGACCATGTTGTTGAGTACGTCGTTCGCACGCGAGCGCGCCGCCGGCAGGTTGATGTGCGGGGCGAATTTCGTCGGCGCCTTGAAAAGGCCCGCGAGCATCGCCGATTCCGCCAGCGTCAGATCCTTCGCCGACTTGCCGAAGTAATACTCCGCCGCGGCGACGACGCCGTGCGCGCCGCCACCCATATAGGCGCGGTCGAGATAGAGCTTGAGGATCTGATCTTTCGTCAGGTGGTTCTCGAGCCAGACGGCAAGGAACGCTTCCTTGATCTTGCGTTCGATCGAACGTTCGTTGCTCAGAAACAGGTTCTTCGCGAGTTGCTGCGTGATCGACGAGCCGCCCTGAACGACGCCGCCGTCCTTGGTGTTCACCATCAGCGCGCGGGCGGTGCCGATCGGATCGATGCCCCAATGGTCGTAGAAGCGCCGGTCTTCGGTCGCGAGCGCGGCCTTGACGAGATAATCCGGGAAGTCCTCGAGCTTGTAGGAATCGTCGTAGCGCATGCCGCGGCGGCCGACCTCCTGCCCATAACGGTCGAGGAAGGTGACGGCGAGGTCCTGCGTCTTCAGCCAGTCGTCGCGCGTTTCCTGGAAGGCCGGAATCGCGAGCCCGACGAGGACGATGCCGCCGGCCGTCCCGAGGGTCGTCGCTTCGCTGGCGAGATCCATGACCACCCGCGGCGCGCCCCGGAAGCGCAACCACTTGGCCTTCTCGGAATAGCTCGTCCATCCACGAGCGATCGCCCCACGACTTTGGAACAGAAACGAGCTGAGCCAGGCGTCGACAGCGAGCGCCCCACGTTTGATCCGTGTCCGGAAGGAGATGGCTTCGGGCTTTGGCACGGCGGACTTTCAAGAGGGGCAGCGGGATGACGCGCCCGAAGGTAATGTGGCGGCGAGGGCGCGACGGCCCGGAACAGGCGCTGAACGACCTTGCAAGGGACAACGTGCAAGATGGCTTGGCGTTTCAATATGAATGGTTCCCCAGGGGCATTTATGCAAGAAGGGGACAAAAAGTCGCCACCACTCTTTGGGGCTATTCTATAAGGTTCCGATCGGGACATCGAAGGTGAGTTGCGTGACCATACTGAAAACGCCCGGGGTCGAGAACGAGCCGTTCTGGCGGACCAAATCCCTCGAGAGCATGTCGGACACGGAGTGGGAAAGTCTCTGCGACGGCTGCGGGCGGTGCTGTCTCGTCAAGCTCGAGGATGAGGATACCCAGGAGATCTATTACACCGATGTCGGCTGTACGCTCCTCGATAGCGAAAGCTGCCGGTGCCGGGACTATCCGAACCGCCAGGCCAAGGTGGCGGATTGCGTCCGGTTGACGCCGGCGGCCGTGCGGTCCCTGTCCTGGCTGCCGCCGACCTGCGCCTATCGTCTCCTGGCGGACGGCAACGACCTCTATTGGTGGCATCCGCTGGTATCGGGAGATCGCCGGACGGTTCACAGCGCCGGCATCTCGGTGCGCGAAAGAGTCGCTGGCACCGAGGAGGAGTTTTCCATCATGGAACTCAGGGATCACATCGTGGAATGGCCAAATACCGCAACGTAAGTTTCTTGACCGACTGAGTTAATCAGCGCATCATTGTAATGAATTCGCGTGCAGGAGGCTACGACAATGACTCCACCGGACAGGCTCGAGAATAGGCTTGGCCTTAAGGGCTGTGGGACCGGACCCCAATAGGCTGGGACAGCATCTGACAATTTAACTTGGACTTGACCGGCTGAGCCGGAATATTCAGTGCAAACGTTGATCACTTGATCAGCACTAAGGCCTTCACCGCTGGTGGAGGCCTTTTTATTTGGATGGAAATTTGGTTAAATATGTAATAACGTCTCGGAACGATTAATTCTCAAGCCTGTTGGTTAGCAGGAGGTAAATTGTCATGGCTTCGAGTTTCGTCTGCTTCGTTCTGGGCGCCGCGCTACCGTTGGCGATGGTCAGCTGGCTCGTTTTCATGAGCTAGCCCTTTGGGGCTTCAATTTTTTCTGTTTCGGATCAATGCCATAGCGGCAGGATCGGATAAGTCGTTTCGGTGTGTTGTCGGTTCATTGGATCGTAGGGCTCGATACGCCCGCTCCATATTCCCGAACGACTCGGCGTCGGGTCAGTCTCTCCGGGGAAGTCTGTCCAGCAGCTTCTGGCGGAGGGCCAACGGCAGGTCGATCCCGCTCAATCTCCAGCGAAAACCGCTCAGCCTCATCTGAATTCGGTACCTGTTCGCTGACGTCGCATCCACGGGGACCGTGAAATAGATCATCCGGAACCCGCGCGTTTCCGAAGAGACGTAGAATTTCCACGCTTTCCGCAACGAGTTGAGACTGAGGTCGAAACGCAGGTTCTCGGTGTTGTCCGAAACCAACTGCTGCGGCCAGCCGTCATCCAGCAGATCGATCAGGGTCGCGGGAGTCAAAAGCTGGGCGATGACCGGGTCGGCCACCGATACGGTCGCCTCGGCGGCGAGTTGGCGGTTGATCGCGCTGATTTCCTTCTTGCCGTCGAGCCGCTCGATGTAGTCGCTGACCAATTGCCGGGCCAGGGAAATACGCAGGGTGCGAAAATTGATGCGCTCGGCGATCTCTGCCACGTCACGTGCTTCGATGGCACGCGAAAGCCGATAGAGCGCCACGTAGGGTGAGGCTGCGAACAGCAACCATACCGCAACGACAAATAGGCCAAGGCGTAACGTCCAGCGCATGGTCTCTGAAAAGTGATGTCCGCAAGAGAAAACCGGCGCGTCCGAATAGCAGACGTGTCCGGGCGCGCAACCCTTTGCGGCGGGATTGCCTCCAGGATCCGTCATTCTCTTTGGGAAACGACAATATCGTCGGAAAAACAAAAAGGGACGATCCGCGGACCGTCCCTTTCGTTAGTCTTCGCCGCCGATCGGCGAGGCTGACCGGCGAACCTGAAAACCGCCTCGATCAGCCCTTGGCGCGGGCGCGGATCATGAAGGTGTCGTAGGAATACTCGGCGACCTGGAACCAGAGGTAGCCCTCGTTCCGGAAGGCGCGCACGCTCTCGTACACCTTTTTGAAGTCCGGGTTCTTGGCCGAAGTCTCCTCGTAGACCTCGTTCGCCGCCTTGTAGGCCGCTTCGAGGATCTCCTGCGAGTAGGGACGCAGCTGGGTGCCGGAGCCGAGCAGGCGGCGGAGGGCGGCTGGGTTGCGGGCGTCGTACTTCGCGAGCATGTCGCCGTTCGCGTATCCGGCTGCCGCCGTCAGGATGGCCTGATAGGACTTGGGCAGTTCCTTCCACTTGGCGTTGTTGATGAACAAGTGGATGGCGGGACCGCCTTCCCAGAAGCCGGGATAGTAATAGTACGGCGCGACCTTGGCGAAGCCGAGCTTCTCGTCGTCGTAGGGTCCGACCCACTCGGCCGCATCGATAGTGCCGCGCTCGAGCGCCGGATAGATGTCGCCGCCGGGAATCTGCTGCGGAACAGCGCCGAGCTTCGCCATGACCATGCCGGCGAGACCGGCAATGCGCATCTTGAGACCCTGCAGATCCTGCGGTGTCTTGATTTCCTTACGGAACCAGCCACCCATCTGGACGCCGGTGTTGCCTGCGGGCATGCCGTAGAGGTTATGCTTGGCGTAGAATTCGTTGAGAATCTCGTTGCCGTTGCCGTGATAGAGCCAGGCGTTCATCTGGCGGGCGTTCAGGCCGAAGGGCAGGGCGGTACCGATCGCAAAGGTCGGATCCTTGCCGAAATAGTAATACGAGCAGGTGTGGCCCATTTCGATCGTGCCGGTGCCCACGGCATCGGCGACCTGGGGTGTGCCGACGATTTCACCGGCTGCGAAGGGCTGAATCTGGAATTTGCCGTCCGTGGCATCGCTTACGAACTTCGCCATTACTTCGGCGGCGCCGTAGATGGTGTCGAGCGATTTCGGGAAACCCGACTGCAGTCGCCATTTGAT
>NZ_JBFUKD010000086.1:0-9035 GCF_056401005.1 Microvirga sp. P4_G7
ATCTCGCTTCGTCTGGTCATCAAATTGTTGCGGGTCGCCCAAAAGTTGCTGGTCTTTCAAAAGTTGCGGGTCTTTCAAAAGTTGCGGGTCCTTCAAAAGTTGAAGGTCTTCCAAATGTCGAGGGTCGTCAAAATGATGAAAGCGCTCGATGGGTGCAGGGAGGTTGGTGTTATGTTGCGACATAAAGCCCATCCCGAGATGTTGGTTCCCCTGTAACGCCATGATATGAGCCGTTCTTTCGTGAGCGCGGTTGCAGCATAGACATGAAGAAATCGCTAAGGGCTTTGAGCGTTCCCGCCATTTATGCGGTGATCGGGCTGGCAGTTCTCTTTCTGATGGAGTTCGCCTCGGCGCGCTCCCCGCTGGGTGGCTATGCGCTCATCAACGGAAAGCCACTCGCGGCGGCGGTCACTGTCGCAGTTTTGGCGGCCGCGTGCGTCCTTGCCGATTCAATCATTGGCCGCCGCTATGTCGGAGCCGCACTCGTCGGGCTGATCGCCATCGTCTTCGGCTTCATCAGCAGCGAGAAGCAGCGCTATCTGGCCGAACCGCTCTTTCCTTGGGATTTTCTGTTTGCACATCAGATCATCGACCTGTTGCCCGAATTGGCTGCAGCGAGACCGAAGCTTTCGATAGCACTGGCCGCTGCCGGATTCACCGGAGTAGCGGGTCTGCTTTGGCTCTTCATCGTCGCGGCGCGGCGAATGGCGCCGATCCCGATCCTGAGCCGCGTTGCCGGTATCCTCATCGGTCTCGCGGTCATCATTCCGTTCGGCTACGGCGGCCAGGTCAAGGGACAGATCCTGTTCAGGGATTATCTCGGCTTGACCAACCGGATCCAATTTCAGAACGAAAATTACAAGAAGAACGGCTTTCTCGTCGCCTTTCTGTTGAACTTCGATCGAGCTTTCGTTCCTCGTCCAAGTGATTATTCCGAAGACAAGGTCGMGAGCGTCATCAGAACAATCGACGGCGCAGGGCCCAATCAACCCATCGAGACCGTCTCGCCTACGCAGAAGCCGAACGTCGTTCTGATCATGAGCGAAGCGTTCTGGGATCCGACCCAGTTTCCCAAGATCACGTTCGACAAAGACCCCATGCCCTTCGTACGCTCCTCCAGCGCAGGCGAGATATTTTCGCCCGCTTTCGGCGGTGGAACCTGCAATGTGGAATTTGAAGCGCTGACTGGTTTCAGCAACTCCTTTCTTCCGGAAGGTAGTTTTCCGTATCAGCAGTACATCCTGCGAAACACGCCTGCCCTCCCATGGTATTTCAGATCCATCGGATATCGCGCCATCGCGCTACACCCTTATCAAAAGTGGTTCTGGAACAGGGACAAGGTCTATCCTCGGTTAGGCTTCGAAAAATTCATTGGGATCTCCGACCTGAAGGGCCCACGCAAGCTGGGACCCTATGTTTCGGATGATCAGCTCACGGATCTGATCCTCGAGAATCTCTCGGCAAGCGAGCCAACGTTTCTCTTTGCCGTGACAATGCAAAACCACACTCCGTTCGCACCAAAACGCTACGGCGAAACGCAGATCACGCCCGGCGGCGACATCAGCGCCGAGGATGCGGAAGTTCTGAGCAGTTATACCCAAGGTGTCGTTTTCTCGGACCAGGCGCTGAAACGCTTGTCGGAAAATCTCAAATCGCTCGACCGACCGACCGTGCTCATCTTTTTTGGCGACCACGCACCGGGCCTCGGGCCGAGCCTGGCAATCTACAAGACGAGTGGTTTGCTCGAGGGAGCACGTTCGGGTGCGGAGCAACTGATGAAAATCCGGCGAACGCCGCTGGCTGTCTGGTCGAACACCGGACGAGCGCCGTCCCCCGTCGGAACAATCAGTCCGGCCTTCATTCCGCACCTGATCATGGATGAGGTCGGCCTCGATCACCCATTCTACAAGCGCTTCCTGGGATCGCTCATGAAGGATGTGCGCGTAATGGACCGGAATGCATATATGACGAGCGACATGCAGCTCAGCGGCAATCGGCCCGAGCGGCTGGCACCTCTTCTCGATCGGTACTACAGCCTGCAATACGATCAGATGTTCGGCTCACAATATGCGCGGAAAAGTCTGTTCTGCGAAATGCCGGGTGCCGATTGCCAGCGGCAAACGAGTGCCGTCGCAATGCCCACGCCGTAGGTCGATAGCCCTACGGCGTTCAGAGGGCTCGAAGACTTTGGGGCGCGCATCGGCTTTTCTTCGCAGACCGGCGCCCAATAAACCACGGTGCGGTCAAGCTGCATCGGACACGCTTCGAGGCGGCGCTCGGGACTGACCGCCAACGTGAGGATCGCGATGCGCGTTGCCGTCTTTGGAACGAAGCCCTACGATCGCCGCATGCTCGAGGAGCGCAACGCCGAGTTCGGCCATGATCTGACCTATTTCGAGCCGCGTCTGAACGTGGAAACCGCAGTACTCGCGAAGGGTTTCCCGACGATCTGCGTCTTCGTCAACGATACCCTCGACCGCTCCGCCCTCACCCAAGTCGCCGCCGGTGGGACGCGGCTGATCGCGCTTCGCTGCGCCGGTTTCAACAACGTGGATCTGGACGCTGCAGCGGAGCTTGGATTGCGCGTGGTGCGTGTTCCCGCGTACTCGCCTGCCTCCACCGCGGAGTTCACGGTCGCCCTCATGCTCAGCCTGGCGCGCCACGTCCACCGCGCTTACGCACGGGTCCGCGAAAACAATTTCTCGCTGGAGGGACTTCTCGGCGCAGAGATGAAGGGGAAAACGGTCGGCGTCGTGGGCACCGGCAAGATCGGGGCGATCGTCGCTCGGATCATGCGCACCGGTTTTCAATGCGATGTCATCGCGAGCGACGTCGAACCAAACCCAGACTTGGTGGCAATCGGCGTGCGATATGTCTCGCGCCTCGACATCGCCGAAATGGCCGACATCATCACGCTGCATTGTCCGCTAAACCCCGACACGAGGCACCTTGTCGATGCCGCCTTCGTCGGCGCAATGAAGCCCGGGGCGCTCATGGTCAACACCAGCCGCGGCGCATTGATCGACACCGGCGCCGTCATCGACGGTCTCAAGGCGGGTACGATTGGAGGCCTGGCTCTCGACGTCTACGAGCAGGAGGAAGATCTCTTTTTCGAGGATCTGTCGAACGAGGTCATCACCGACGATGTTTTCCAACGTCTCCTGACATTTCCCAATGTCCTCGTGACCGGACATCAGGCCTTTTTCACGCGCGAGGCTCTGGCAAACATCGCGGAGACCACTCTGGCCAATATTCGCGACTTCGAGGATGGCAGGGAGTTGAAAAACGAAGTGGCGAAACCGCATCGTTGAGGCGCATCACGAGCCCCTCTATTCTAAAGCCGACACAGCCAAGGTAAGCAATTCGTGATTGAAGAACCGCCGGTTCGATCTGGCAACAGGAAACCCGACCCTCTAATGGGGCGATGGCTATCCCTCATTTTGGAGACGAACGAATGAATGCTCACGCGCTTGAAACTGTCTGGGCCCCCCGCTTGTTGGCGGTTCTGCGGATCGTAGCGGCCCTCCTTTTCATGGAGCATGGCACTCAAAAATTGCTCGGCTTTCCTGCCTCCAGCAATCCGAGCCCCGCACTTTTCAGCCTTTTCGGTATCGCCGGGATCCTCGAGATCGTTGGCGGCTTCCTGCTCGTAATCGGCCTCTTCACCCGCCCGGTCGCCTTTGTTCTTTCGGGCATGATGGCCGTTGCCTACTGGATGGCGCACGCTCCCAAGAGCGTCTTCCCCGTCCTCAACGGTGGCGATGGAGCCGTGCTCTTCTGCTTCGTGTTTCTCTATCTCGTGGCTGCGGGCCCAGGAGCCTGGAGCGTCGACGGCAGCCGCAAGGCCTAACTTGATCGCGAGCCAAGTTTCGCGAGCCAAACCTGATCGAGGGCGCTTCATTCGAAGCGCCCTTTTTCATGCGTCAAAGGGCTTGACCCGACATTCCACTAAAAATTTGGACGCCGCCGGCCTCCCGGTGTAAGAGCCAAGGGCCGAAAATATCCCGTTTCTGATCAGGTTTTCTCCATGCCACACTATCGTTCCCGTACGACAACCCACGGTCGCAACATGGCCGGAGCCCGTGGCCTCTGGCGCGCGACAGGAATGAAGGACGAGGATTTCGGAAAGCCCATCATCGCCGTCGTCAACTCGTTCACCCAATTCGTGCCTGGCCACGTCCATCTGAAAGACCTCGGCCAACTCGTTGCGCGCGAGATCGAGAAGGCGGGTGGCGTCGCCAAGGAATTCAACACCATCGCCGTCGACGACGGCATCGCCATGGGCCATGACGGCATGCTCTACAGCCTGCCCTCCCGCGAAATCATCGCCGATTCGGTGGAGTACATGGCGAACGCCCACTGCGCCGATGCGCTGGTGTGCATCTCGAATTGCGACAAGATCACGCCCGGCATGCTGATGGCGAGCCTGCGCCTCAACATCCCGACGGTCTTCGTTTCCGGTGGTCCGATGGAGGCCGGCAAAGCCAATTTGCGCGGCAAGCTGAAGGCCCTCGATCTCGTCGACGCCATGGTTGCGGCGGCGGACGACACGATGACCGACGAGGAAGTGCAAGTCATCGAGCGCTCCGCGTGCCCGACTTGCGGATCGTGCTCTGGCATGTTCACGGCCAATTCGATGAATTGCCTGACCGAGGCCCTTGGCCTCGCCCTTCCCGGCAACGGCACCGTGCTGGCGACGCATGCCGACCGCAAGCGCCTCTTCGTCGAAGCGGGCCATCTCATCGTCGATCTCGCGCGGCGCTATTACGAGCAGGACGACGCTTCCGTGCTGCCGCGCTCGATCGCCAATTTCAACGCCTTCGAGAATGCCATGACGCTCGATATCGCGATGGGCGGATCGACCAACACGGTGCTGCACCTGCTTGCCGCCGCGTACGAAGGCGACGTCGATTTCACGATGGACGACATCGACCGGTTGTCGCGCCGCGTTCCCGTGATCTGCAAGGTCGCGCCTGCGGTGTCGAACGTGCATATCGAAGACGTGCACCGGGCGGGCGGCATCATGGGCATTCTGGGCGAGCTCGATCGCGCCGGCCTGATCCACAACGATTGCGGCTGCGTCCACGCCGCCAGCATGGCAGACGCCTTCGCCCGCTGGGACGTCAAGCAGAGCGACAGCGAAGCCGTACACAATTTCTTTCTGGCTGCTCCCGGCGGCGTGCCGACGCAGGTGGCGTTCAGCCAGGACCGGCGCTGGGAGGAGCTTGATCTCGACCGCGAAAAAGGCGTCATCCGCTCCGGCGCGCACGCCTTCTCGAAGGACGGCGGGCTGGCGGTTCTTTCGGGCAACATCGCCATGGACGGCTGTATCGTGAAAACTGCCGGCGTGGACGAGAGCATTCTGGTCTTCAGCGGGCCGGCACGGGTCTTCGAGAGCCAGGACGCGGCCGTACACGGCATCCTGAACGGCGGCGTTGCTGCGGGCGACGTGGTGGTCATCCGCTACGAGGGGCCGCGCGGCGGCCCCGGCATGCAGGAAATGCTGTACCCGACGAGCTACCTGAAATCGAAAGGTCTCGGCAAAGCCTGCGCCCTGATCACCGACGGTCGCTTTTCGGGCGGAACATCCGGTCTCTCCATCGGCCACGTCTCGCCGGAGGCGGCGGAAGGCGGCCTCATCGGCCTCGTGGAGGAAGGCGATCCGATCGAGATCAACATCCCTCAGCGATCGATCCGACTGGCCGTGGACGACGCCACCCTGGCGAAGCGCCGCGCCGCCATGGAGGCCCGCGGGGCGAGCGCATGGAAACCGGCAAGCCGCACCCGCAAGGTCTCCACGGCGCTGCGCGCCTATGCGGCCCTGACGACCAGCGCCGCGAGGGGCGCAGTCCGCGTGCTGCCGGAGTAACCTCTGCGGCTGCAGCGCTGCCGTGGGCGCCAAAGCGCTTCAAGCGTTGCGAACTCTTCCAGCGCTGCGAACTCTTCCAGCGTTGCGAACTTTTCCAACGTTGCGAACTTTTCCAACGATGCAAACTTTTCCAACGATGCAAACTTTTCCAACGATGTCTGCGAGAACGGCTAGACAGGCGACGTATCGCTGACTATACACCCTCCGCCGATGCCGTTGACCGAAAGGTCGCCGTTGGACGCCCAGGTAGCTCAGTTGGTAGAGCATGCGACTGAAAATCGCAGTGTCACTGGTTCGATTCCAGTCCTGGGCACCATAACCTTTTCAATAGGTTAGACAGGTTCCCTCATAATTCGGTTAGCCCTCTGTTACCGGGCGTGTTACCGACATTTGATCAGGCTCCGTTCTCAGTCCGAACGGGGCCTTTTTGTCGGTAAGTCGCGGGTCACTGGCCACCGCCCGAATTATGGTGCGTAGCGGCAAGGATTTCGTCTTGTTGCGCGCGGCTTGACCACAACCTGACCGGCCATTGTGGCATCCACGGGTTGCGCAAATTGCGCCAGATCACGACGACCGGAAAGTAAACATCTTCTGCCTCGGGCCGCTTATCGTGCCACACAAGCGGCAGATAAACCGCCGCTCCCGCATCAATTACTAGCCGCGGATGCTCGCCTCTAATCGCTCGCTCTGCGGAGGGAAGAGAGTCACTGTCCCAAATCCTGATACTCCCCCCTGGCGAGTGTACTCGTTTGATCAAGATGCCGACTTCTGATTCGTTTTTGATCTGAACTCGCATGAATGACTGACCGCCTCGGTACTGGAGAACCGAAAGCGTAACGATCGGGCGACCTTTCAGAAACCGATCAAATACGAGAAAGACAAATGAACCGAGGCCTGCGAGTGATCCAATTGTTTTGAGAATTTCAAACGAATTACTTTCGTCGACCATGGTCATGCTGCCCCTGAGTCACGCTGCTTCGTCCTTCTTCGCACCCCGCGCCACGATCTGAAGCGCTCCGTCGGGCAAGGGGCGCTGCAGGGCGCATGCCTCGCTCCAAGGCGCGCGCATCCAAACGTCCCGCTCTTCTTCAGTCGTGAGGATCACCGGCATCGCCTTAGGGTGGATCGCGCCAACCTCCTTGTTCGCGTCGCACGTCAGGAATGCGAAGAGGTTGTTTGTGGTCTCGCCCTCCTTCAGCTTCCGTACCGAGGTCCACGGAGTCCAGATGCCGGCGAAGAATGCTAGCGGCCGCGCCTCGTCGAAGGCAAACCACACCGGCGGCCGTGAGCCGTCGGGAAGCACCTCGTTTTCTGAAAAGCTCGAGAACGGGACCAAGCATCGGTTCTCGACCCCAAGCCAGCGCCGCCAATGGGGAGACTTGGTGTTTCGCACGTTGGTGACGCCCGGATCCGTCTTCTTGCCCTGCAGCGCGAAGACCGGCGATGGCATGCCCCAACGCATCAGGGTCAGCTCGCGCTCACCGTCCTCGTTCCGGACGACGGGCGCCATGTAGTCGGGGAAAATCCCGGGGAACGTCGGCATATTGCCGGTCGTGTCGCGCATGGCCCTTGCGAGATGGAGGATCTCGTATTGGCTCTTGGTCATSGAGTAGAGATTGCACATGCCTACCGCTCAAGCTTCACGGCGCCAGCATAGACAGCGTCTCGGCATGGTGGCAATGTTCTTGTTCTGATCTCATGGGAACATTCGAGCGCGGTTTGCGACCGGCGAGGAGTGAATGTGAGTTCTCCGACTGTGGGTGATTTGAAACGCCAGGGAAAGACAAGCCTCATGATCCGTTGCTCTGGCTGCGGATATTCTGTGGTCCTGTGGTGGCGCCTTATGAAGGGTGTGAGCAACGGCAGCACCGTGGACAGCGTCGTCAATCGCCTGAGGTGCAAGCGATGCGGCCGACGACCCTCAACGAGTGATGTTCGCCCATATAGCCAGGAGGATGCAGCGGGTGTGCCCTAGCATGGGCGATAATGAACGGCGACGACGCCAATCTGAGTTTGAAATCTAATAGGAAACAAAATGGCGACCAAAGAACAACGGCGGACTGAGTGCATGAAAGAGGCGTATGTGCTCGCGCAATCGGGCCTTCACATTGACCATCTGACGATCGAGCGCGTCTTGTCCGCTCGTTTTCCTGAAGCTCGAGACTGGCTCGATGGCAATTCCATTCGAGATGATTTGCGGCGGATGTGCGCAAAGGCGCGCGAGGGGTCCAGTAGCACCTGATCGTGTCTGCTGTCGCTGCCCTGATTTGCGGCAGAGAGATAGCTTTCGTCTCTGACCGGCATGGCGAAGATCCTGTAATCAGGGCAAAAAAAATCCCCTCCCGGCGAACCGGAGAGGGGATGGGGGCTCAAGGAGTCTCGTTATGCCGTGAACCAACGCGCATTGCGTCGGGCGGTTCCTTAGGGTGGCAGTGGCGGCACGGCTACCGACGGCAGCTCCTGCCAGAGGGTCCAAAGACCGTGAGGAACGGCATAGTTGGCCTGCCCCCGGATCGTGAGGCTCTTCACCCGATCGAGCTCAGCGGGGATCGGCGCGCATAGCTCATTGCGGCCTGGACCGAGCGCCGAAGCTCGCGGGTTGCGAACCACCTGCCCGTCCCGACGGCGCTCAACGACGGCCGGATACTCGACGGCCGTTCCGTCGACCACGATCGACCACGCCACCACGACGGGCTGCGCGTATCGGACCTTGTTCCAGGACCACACCCAGCAAACGCGTCCGGGATCGCGCTCGACGGCCTCAATGACTTGATCGTCGAGCACGGGCGCCACGCGCGCTTCTATCTGTGGCGTGACGAAATAGAAGAGACCGAGACCGAAGAACCCGGCAACGAGCCAGATCGCAGCCACGGCGACCACCTTGGATCGTGTCATCGCGCCCCTCCCTTCACCATGAGCCAGAAGGATGTTGCGGCCGCAGCCACCAGAAGGCCGGTGGCGGCCAGTAGCCCATGCCTCACCATCGCGTCCTTGAGTTCGCGCGAGGACCGAAGCGAGGCGAAATCCTTGCGCAGATTCGCCTTGTCCGTCGGATCGACGCCGACGGTCTCGAAGAACTGCACGATGGTTTCCCTCGCAGCTTCCTTCGCCGCCTCGCTCGCGGCTGTCGATGCGATCTGTTCAACCTCGTCACGCGAGGGAGCCC
>NZ_JBFUKD010000087.1:0-8957 GCF_056401005.1 Microvirga sp. P4_G7
ATGTATTCCTGAACGGCCAACTCGCCTTCGCCGTCCTCGGCGAGCACGTCGACGACGCCCATCCCATGCAGTTCTTCTGCCGTATAGAGCTTGCCGCTCATGATCATCTTTTCCGCCGCGACCTGGCCGATCTTCCGCGATAGGAAGCTGTAGGCACCCATGCCGGGGAACAAGTTGAACAGAACTTCCGGCAGACCCATCTTGGCGCTCCGCTCAGCGACGATGAGGTCGAATGAAAGCGCGCATTCGAAGCCGCCGCCGAGAGCATCGCCCTGGACGAGCGCCATCGTGATCACCGGCGTGTTGAACGCGCAAGTGTTACCATAAATCACGTCGATGCAGGAATAGGCGTAGGCCTGCAAGCTGGCCCGGTCGCGTGCGCGGATGCGTTCCGCAAAATGGGCCAAATCACCGCCGACATTGTAGATGCCCGGAGTGCTCGAAGCGAAAACGACATATTGCAGCGGTGCTTGGGTGCTGGTGTTTGTCTCAAATAGATCCTTAATAGAACTCTGCATTCTCTTCATGTCACGCAGTAATTCCATTGTAAAAATCGGCCGCACGCTGGGGCGCATGGCAGCCCAATAGGTCTTTGTCTCGGCATCGATTCTCGTATCGATGTTCGGAAGCTGTGAGCTCCCCGTTCCGAAACGAGGCGAAACGACGTGTTGCTCAGGAATCGAGAACGAAAGCAGCGAGGTCATAGGATTGTTCCTTAGAGGTGGGTGGGCAGACGAAAGGTACTCGGGAGAGTATCGCACAGTGCAGCGACATTCTCATCTACCAGCAACTAGTATTTCAAGAACTCAAGGGAAGTATGACGGTTCCAGATTGCTTTTTTAGTGCGCAAAACGCTACGGCAGTAGGCGAGCTGACAGAGGCAGGCGGAGACTGGAATATCGTCCTGGACAAATCGTCGCGATCGACCCGGAACGACCTGTGACTCACGTTCCGACGCGAACGAGTTCAGCGTATGCTCATTGAAAGCGCACGTCGCGTCTCTATTTGACGGCACCGGCCGACGCGCGGTCACGATGCGAGGCGCGAGTGAAGGTCCTATCCGACCTATCTGTATATGGTCATGCGATAGGGTGATGGGCGACAGCCCCGCTGGGCTGTCGCTTCCACGTTGTAACACAATGTTTTTGGCGGTCGCTCCAGCGCTCATGCGCGAGCGGGCTGAAGGCGGCGGACTTAAACGGCGGCCGTGACCTGGATCTCAAGGGCGAATTGCGGGTTCGCCAATCGGGATTCGACGCACGCGCGCGCCGGCGTATCGCCAGGGGCGACCCAAGCATCCCAGACGGCATTCATTTCGTCATAATGGCTCATGTCCGTGAGCCAGATGGTAGCGCGCAACAGCTTTGTCTTGTCGCTACCGATTTCGCCTAGCGACTGCTCGATTTGATCGAGAACATCTTTCGTCTGGGCTGCAACCGATTGTCCGGGCGTATTCTCGGGGACATAGCCCGAAAAATAGGCCATGCCATTGTGGATGACGAGGTCGCTGTACCGGGCTGCGATGCCGATCCGTTTGATGTCCGTCATATCTTGGTGCCTTTCATGTCTTGGTTCCTTCGTCTGGTCGATTGAGTGCAACGGCGATAGCCGCCGCAAGTTTTGCATTGTTTTTCACCAACGCGATGTTGGTCACAAGACTGCGGCCTTGCGTTTTCTTGAACAGATAGGACAGCAGGAAGGGCGTCAGCGCCTTCGTAGCGGCGCCTTGTCGGCGACTTTCGGTGATCGCGTCGTCGATATGTCCCCGCATCTCGTCGGCGGGGATCTCGTCCGCTTTCGGCACCGGGTTGGCGACAAGCGTGCCGCCGCCGAGGCCGAGAGCGCCTTTGGTTTCGATCAGTCGGGCGATGGCTTCGGGTGTGTCGAGACGGATCGGCACCGGAAAGTCGCTGGCCCGGCTCCAGAAGGCTGGGAAGCGGTCCGTGCCATATCCGACGACGGGGACGCCGCGTGTTTCGAGATATTCGAGTGTGCGGGGCAGGTCGAGAATGGCTTTCGCGCCGGCGCAGACGACGGCAACTGGCGTCCGCGAGAGTTCGTCGAGATCGGCCGAAATGTCGAGCGTTTCCTCCACGCCGCGGTGAACGCCGCCAATGCCGCCTGTGGCAAACACCTTCACGCCGGCAAGGTGAGCGCAAATCATCGTCGCCGCCACCGTCGTCGAACCTGGGCGTCCCGACGAAACCGCGTACGGAAGATCCGCCCGGCTCAGCTTCATCACGTCCTTGGCCGTTCCCAACCAGTCGAGCTCCGTGTCGGAAAGCCCGATTTTGATACGCCCGCCGATCACCGCGATCGTTGCAGGAACGGCACCGCCGTCCCGCACGACGCCCTCGACTTCGCGGGCGGTCACGACATTCTGCGGATAAGGCATGCCGTGCGTGATGATGGTCGATTCGAGGGCGACAACCGCTGTGCCCGTATCGAGCGCCTTCTGCACTTCTGGCGCGATATCGAGAAAGCGGCTCGTCGGAAGACTGGCCATGGCGAACCTCATTCGAATGCCGTGGGGAGAGATCGAGATAGCATAGATTTCAGCCGCTCCAACGATAGGTCCGGGCTGACGCTTGCCGAGCTCTCGATCGTGATCGAGGCCGCCGCCGCGCCGAGCCTCGCGGCCTCGATAAAGGTCGCTCCCGACATGAGACCGGCGATCGTTGCGGCGATGAGGGCATCGCCGGCGCCCGTCGCATCGACGACGTTGGCCGCGATCGGAGCGATCCGACTGGGGCCGGCGGCATCGGCGATGACGGAGCCGTCGCCGCCACAGGTGAGAACGACACGCTCGGCGCCCCGGTCCACGAGGGCCTGGGCGAGCGTTTCGGGAGAGCCACCGGCTTTGGTCTCGCCGGCGAGGATCGCGCGCGCTTCGTCCACGTTCAGAAACAGCAGGGAAATGCCTTGAAGGCTGACCGGCAGCCGTCGAGCCTTCGTCGTCGACACGGCGTCGATGGCGAGGGGGACCCGACGCGCGTGCGACGTCTCGATGACCGCTTGGAGAGAAACTGCCGGCAAATTGCAATCGGCAAACACCCAGAGGACCTCGGAGAACGCCTCGGGCAACGCCGCCATGACAGACGGCCCGATCGTCTCGAAGATGGCCATGTCGGCAAGACCGAGGGCAAGCGAACCGTCCGGCTGCAGGACAGCCGCGTACGTCGCCGTTCTTTGGGCGCGCGACGTCGCGACCCATCGCGTATCAATGCCCATCTGGTCCAGGTGGGCGATAATCGCGCGCCCGTTTTCGTCATCACCGACGGCCGAGACCAGAGATGCGCGGCGTTTCAGGGCCATCAAGTTCTCTGCGACATTGCGGGCGACCCCGCCGAACGTGCGCTGGGATTCGACAGGATTCGAGGTGCCCGGCACAACGAGCGACAATGCGCGGTATTTGATGTCGATAGCGGCGCCACCGATGCAGATCACGTCGATTTTCGTCATGGCGCGCGGTCCGGTTTCCGAAGCACATTCTAGTACGTGTGGCACATCAGGATGGAAAGCCTGGCGCTTTGGCGGTGGCGTACGGACATGTTAGTCGTTTGGGAAAAGGAACGATATCTTGGTGAAACGTATTCCCTCAACGGCCTGGCGGACCGACGTTTCCGCCGATGGACGATTGTTCTCGCTCTCCGTGCGGACGGAAATCGGTCGCGAATACGAAGTGATCGTCGGTACCGTCGATTCGACGCCGCTTCTGACCGACCTCCTGAACGAAGTCGGACGGGTCTATGCAGCGCTTCCACCTCAGAACTTCGCAGAGGGGGCCGGCCCAAACCATCCGAGGAGCCAACCGCCGCTGCGACCGCTGCGGGTCGTTCCTAGAAAGGAAAAGGACGGCGCCGTTCTCCTTTTGGATTTCGGTGGTACCGTCCTCAAGGTCGCGATTGACCCTGCCGCATTGAAGGCTGGTCTCGAGGGGCTCTAGGCCGCCGTTCCGCAACAGGAATGTTGGCTGACCTGCTCCGGATATTCGTCGTGACGCCGGACAAAGTCCATGATCGTGCCCTCGTTCCGGCCTTTGGGGGCACGATCGAGGATCATGAAGGTGCCGACCAACTCCTCCAGACCGCGCGCATAAGTCGAGAACGTATGGAAAATGTTTCCGTGCTCGTCTTTGTAGAATGCGCTGAGACCCGGCAATTCGTCGAACGCGTTGGCGGAAGAAATGTCGTCGAAGTTGTAGAAGACCTTCTCCTTGCTCAGCTCGTCAGGCGTGAACGACACATGATAGTCGAAGTTGAAGGTGTTCGCGTTTGAGGAGGCCCATGGAAAGGTCCAGCCCATGCGCTTCTTGTACGCTTCGATTTCGGCGATCGGAGCGCGCGAAACCGCCATCATCGTCACGTCGTGGTTGTTGAGGTGAGGGAGGGTGCCCTGGAGGTGGTCGGCGACGAACGAACAGCTCGGGCAACCTGCCTTCCAGCCCGGTCCGAGCATGAAATGGTAGACCATGAGCTGAGAACGGCCTTCGAAGAGGTCGGACAGTGTTTTCTTACCGGTCGGTGTGTCGAAAACATAATCTTCCTCGACCTTCACCCACGGCAGGGCCATGCGTTCGGCGTTGAGGGCATCGCGGGCGCGCGTAGCTTCCTTTTCCTTGACGAGCAGGCTCTTGCGCGCGGCAAGCCATTCATTCCGCGAAACGATACGATTGGATTGTATCACGTCGTCCTCCAGCTGTTCGAACCAGAAAAGGTGTTCAAAGGAGAAAAGGAGTCGGAAACAAACCGGCCTTGCAACGGGCGGGTCTTGACTATTTAAGTTGATATCAACATTATAATTCGATGTCAAAACCGATCTTATTGCCCTTCGAAACGACGCTTCACGTGCGGGACAGCTGCCTGTGTCTGCACGTGCAGCGCGCAGCGCGGGCGCTCGCGCGGCTGTTCGACGAGGCGCTGCGACCCGTCGACCTGACGAACGGCCAGTTTTCGCTCCTGATGTCCCTGAACCGCCCCGAGCCGCCGAACATGGCTTCGGTCGCTACTCTTCTGGCGATGGATCGCACGACCCTCACCGCCGCTCTGAAGCCCCTTGAACGCCGCGGTCTCGTCCAGATTGCCGTCGACTCCAACGACAAGCGCAGTCGCCTTCTGGCGCTGACGAGCGATGGCAGGAGCCTGTTGTCGCAGGCCGTCCCCATCTGGCAACGGACCCACCGGGCGGTCGAGGGATCGCTTCCCGATGGCGATCCCGATCGCCTTCGGCGCGACCTCCAGGCTCTCTCCTGACGCTGATGCCTATTCGATCCGCGTCGTCCCTGTCGCGGTCGAGAGAACTTCCTCCGCGAAAAGCGCGACAAAATCCTCGGCTGGCCTGGAGAGAGGTGAATCCGGCAAGGTGATGATCCCGTAATCGGACGTACGGGTGGGCCGGAACGGCCGCATTTCAATCTCCGTGGAACGGAAGAAACTGGCGATCAAGGCAGGAACGACGGCGACCCCGAGACCAGCCGCCGCGCACGCGCATGCGGCCTCCACGGAATGGACCTCGATCCTGCAATGATGGGGAGCGCGGGCCTCCCGGAGTTCGTATTCGAGCTCATGACGGGCCGTGCGCTGGCGGCCGAGGAGAATGAGGTCGTTGCGAGCCAGATCTCTCAACTCGATCTGCGCCTTGGTGGCCAGGGGATGCGCCTTTGCCATGACGCAGGTCGTTTCGCCGCGAAGAAGCGGTCGGATTCGAAACCCCGGATCTTCCGTCGCAAGCTTGACGAAACCGAGATCGGCGCTGCGGGCCTGAATCATCTGTTCAATGGCGCCGTAGGGGCCGGACAGGGTTTCCACGACGGCTTTCGGATGGGCCTCGAAATAGCGGGCGAGAACGCGTGGCAGGACGGTCGTCGTGATGCTGTGGGGAAATGCGACCCGAAGGAGCACGTCGCCCACCGAACCGGCTTTGAGATCGGCCGCCTTGCGTTTCACCCGCGCGAGCACCGCCGTCAATTCCTCGACTTCCGACGCGAGCGCCCTGGCTTCCGGTCGCGGGATGAGGCGACCCTTGTCCCGGGTGAACAGTTCAAATCCGATTTCGGTTTCAAGTCCGGACAGATGTCGGCTGATGGCGGATTGAGAAATCTGCAGAATGCCGGATGCCCCGACGGTCGAGCCGGTGGCCATGACAGCTTTCAAGACTTCGAGCTGCTTCAAATTCATGGTCGAATTGCACTCCCGCGATCCGGCGACTTTCCGGAAATATCATCACCCTATCTGTTTTTCTCATACTATTGCGCGCGTCTCGGCGCGATGCGTAACTGAACTGTGACATCCGGATGACGGCATGGTTATGAAACGCTGTTCGCAAAAAGCCAAGGACGCTCGCCTCCGCTGGACGGGGAAGGCGCGACCGCCTTTGACGGAGAACCGTCCGTGACCGTCTTCATCATTCGTCGTTTTTCACAAAGTCTGTTGGTTCTCCTCGTGACGTCGATCATCGTGTTCGCGGGGATCTATGCGATCGGTAACCCCATCGACATTCTCATCGCGGGGGACGCGACGCCCGCCGAACGTGAGCAGGCGATCCGCGCTCTCGGCCTCGACCGATCCTTGATCGAGCAATACGGCACCTTCATCTGGAATGCCCTGCATGGCGATCTCGGACGCTCCTTCGTGTTCAACCAGCCGTCCATCGATCTCATTCTCAACCGAATGCCGGCGACATTGGAACTCGCTTTCGTGGCGCTGGCGCTCTCTCTGGTTTTGGGCATCCCGCTCGGCCTTTGGGCTGGCTTGAAACCCGGCACCACTCTCGACGAGACGGTGATGACCGGATCAATTCTGGGCTTCAGCCTGCCGAATTTCTGGCAAGGGATGATGCTGATCATGATCTTCTCTGTATGGCTCGGTTGGCTTCCATCCACCGGGCGCGGGGATGTCGGCACTCTCCTCGGGATCAGGACGAGCCTCGTCACCTGGTCGGGCCTGACGCATTTGGTCCTACCCGCGCTCAATCTCGCACTGTTCAATATCTCGCTGGTCATCCGCCTGACACGAAGCGGCGTCCGCGAGACGATGCCGCTCGACTTCGTGAAATTCGCCCGCGCGAAGGGCCTGTCCGAACGAAGGATCGTCTCGGTTCACGTGCTCAAGAACATCATGATTCCGATCGTCACGGTGGTCGGCGTCGAATTCGGCAGTCTCATCGCGTTCGCCATCGTGACGGAGACCATCTTCGCATGGCCCGGAATGGGCAAGCTTCTCATCGATTCCATCATGCGTCTCGATCGTCCCGTCGTCGTCGCCTATCTGCTCGTCGTCGTGACGATGTTCATCGTCATCAACTTCATCGTGGACATTCTGTACTCGTTGCTCGATCCCCGTATCCGGCTGGGAAGCGCGTCATGACAGTCATCGCCCTTCGGAAACCCAGTTCGGATACGTTGTTCGGCCGAGCGCTCGATGGACTTCTGCGGAGCCCGCGGGCGACAGCAGCAGCGGTTTTGTTTTTCCTCCTGCTCCTTGCAGCCGTCATTGGGCCCTGGCTGGCACCGCAGAATCCCTACGACCTGATGCAGATCAGCATTATGGACGCGAAGCTGGCGCCGGGTTCGGAAAGCATGAGCGGCGGCACGTACTGGCTCGGAACCGATGGGCAAGGGCGGGACATGTTGTCCGCTATGATCTACGGGTTGCGAACGAGCCTTGCGGTGGGCGTCGTCAGCGGCGTGATCGCGCTCGGGGTCGGAACCACGCTCGGCTTGATGGCGGCCTTTTTCGGTGGTCGCGTCGACATGTTGATCATGCGCCTGGTCGACCTCATGCTCGGCTTTCCGACGATCCTTGTAGCCCTGATGCTGCTTGCGACGATCGGGCAGGGCGTGGGCAAGGTGATGTTCGCGCTTGTGCTGGTGCAATGGGCACTTTTCGCCCGTGCTGTGCGAAGCGCGGCTCTCGTCGAGAAGAGCAAGGAATATGTCGAGGCCGCCGTCTGCCTCGACCTCAGCAAGACGCGCATCCTGTTCGGCCACTTGTTGCCGAACTGCCTACCGCCGCTACTCGTGATCGGAACGCTTCAAGTCGCCAACGCGATTTCGGCCGAGGCGACCTTGAGCTTTCTCGGCATAGGCCTCCCTATCACCGAACCGTCTCTCGGCCTTCTCATCGCGAACGGCTACGAGGTGCTCATGTCCGGCCAGTACTGGATCAGCGTCTATCCGGGCATCCTTCTCGTCCTTCTCGTGTTCAGCATCAACATCGTCGGCGATCGGCTGCGTGAAGTGCTGAACCCGCGGCACGAACGGTGAGGCCGAGATGACGATCCCAACGCTCTCCGTCGAAAATCTGGAAACCCACTTCTTTACCGAGAAGGGTGTCGTGAAGTCGGTCGACGGCGTCAGCTTTTCGGTCGGCCGCGGCGAGGTGCTGGGCCTCGTCGGCGAATCCGGATCGGGCAAGTCGATCACCGGCTTCTCGATCTTGGGCCTGGTCGATCCCCCGGGTCGGATCGTCGGCGGACAAATTCTGTTTCAGGGTCAGAACCTGGTCGGATTGTCGGCGCGCGAGATGCAGAGCCTTCGCGGGCGTCGGATCGCGATGATATTTCAAGACCCGATGATGACGCTCAACCCGGTGCTGAGCATCGGTACGCAAATGGTCGAAACGGTTCTCGCGCATGAGAACGTGGGCGTGAAGGAGGCTCGGGCGAGGGCACGCGATACGCTCGGCATGGTCGGGATTCCCTCTCCGGAGGAGCGATTGGCGGCTTACCCGCATCAGTTTTCCGGCGGCATGAGACAACGCGTCGCCATTGCCATCGCGCTTCTACACCGACCGGAGCTCATTATCGCCGACGAGCCGACGACGGCTCTTGATGTGACGATCCAATCGCAGATCCTCGCTCAGATTCAGAAACTGTCGAGCGAACTCGGGATGGCTCTCGTGTGGATCAGTCACGATCTCGGCGTCGTCGCCGGATTGGCTCATCGCATTGCCGTCATG
>NZ_JBFUKD010000088.1:0-8947 GCF_056401005.1 Microvirga sp. P4_G7
GTGTATTTCCGTGTCGGTACGGATCCCGACATCAACACGGTCAACGTTCAGAACCGCCTGAGCCTCGCGGAACCGCAGATACCGTCCGACGTGCGCCAGCAAGGCCTGACCGTCCGCAAGCAATCGCCCGCCCTGTTGCAGATGATTGCGCTCTATTCGCCGAACGGTGAACGCGATTCCCTGTTCCTTTCGAATTTCGGCATCATCAACGTGCTCGACTCGCTCGCGCGCATCGAGGGCGTCGGCCAGGCGCTTCTGTATGGCGCGCAGAACTACAGCATGCGGATCTGGTTTCAGACGGACACGCTGACGAGTTTGAATTTGGCGCCGAGCGACGTCATCAAAGCCATCCAGAACCAGAACGTTCAGGCGGCGGTCGGCCGGATCGGCGCGCCGCCGATGCCACCCGAGCAGCAATTGCAATTGACCCTGCAAACGCTCGGCCGCTTGAGCACGCCGGAGGAATTCGAAAACATCATCATCCGGTCCAACCCCGACGGCTCAGTGGTCCGGGTGAGGGACGTCGCGCGGGTCGAACTCGGTGCTCAGTCGAGCGATACGACGGGTCGTTTCAACGGCGGAGCCGACGCCAATATCGGCATCTTCCAGTCCCCCGGTTCCAACGCTCTCGCCACGGCGGAGCGGATCCGCAAGACGATGAATGAGCTCAAGGAGCGCTTTCCGTCCGGCGTCGACTACAAGATTACGTACGATACCACCGTCTTCGTGAACGACACGGTGCACGAGGTCATCAAGACGCTCGCCGAGGCCTTCGTTCTCGTCGTCATCGTCGTCTTCCTGTTCCTCGGCAACATCCGGGCCACGCTCATTCCGATGATCGCCGTTCCGGTTTCACTGATCGGTACGTTCGCGGTCCTCTTTGCCGTTGGTTTTTCGGCCAACACGATTTCGCTCCTCGCGATGATCCTCGCTATCGGCATTGTCGTGGACGACGCGATCGTCGTCGTCGAGAACGTCGAGCGTGTCCTCGAGGAGACAGATCTGCCCGTCAAGGAGGCGGTCAAACTCGCGATGACCGAGATCACGGCGCCGATCATCGCCATTACGCTCGTTCTCCTGTCTGTGTTCGTTCCAGTCGGCTTCATCCCGGGCATCACGGGACAGCTGTACAAGCAATTCGCCGTCACGGTTTCGGTGGCGATGCTGCTCTCGGCGATCAACGCGCTCACGCTAAGTCCGGCACTATGCGCCATCCTGATGAAGCGGAGCCACGGCTCGCGCGGCATCATGGGACGGATATCGAAGGGGATCGACAAGATCCGCGACGGATATGGGAACATCGTGGCCCGTCTCGTGCGACGAGCGATCCTCGGCGTGGTGTTCGTCGGGCTCGCCGCGTTTCTCGCCTATTACTTCACGAAGGTGACGCCCACCGGCTTTCTGCCCGAGGAAGATCAAGGGGCCTTCTTCGTGGAGGTGAGATTGCCCGAGGGTGCGACGGTCGGTCGGACCACGCTCGCGACCGAACAGGTCGAGCAATTGATCCTGAAGATGCCCGGCGTCAACGACGTGACGACGGTGCTCGGCTACAGCATGCTGAACGGGCTCGCTTCGTCCAACAGCGCCTTCATGATCGTGACATTGAAGCCATATGCGGATCGTACCGATCCGTCGCTCCATGTCGACGCCCTCTTGCAGCGTGTGCGGGTCGAAACTGTTGGATTGCGGGAGGCGCTCGTCATCCCGTTCAACTTGCCGGCGATCATCGGCCTGAGCACGACGGGTGGTTTCGAGTATCAGCTCGAAGATCTCCAAGGACGCTCACCGCAGGAACTTGCGGCCAYGATGCGCGGATTGATCGCTGTGGCGAACCAGCAACCCGAGCTCGCGAATGTCTTCAGCACATTCAACACCGATACGCCGCAGATCTACCTGGACATCGATCGCGAGAAGGCCCAGACGCTCGGCATTCTTCCGACAGACATTTTCCTTGCGCTGCAAGCCTCGCTCGGCGGCTACTACGTCAACGACTTCAACCTGTTCGGACGGACTTGGCAGGTGGTCATCCAGGCGGATGCCGACGATCGCAACGATGTCGAGGACATCTATCGGATCAACGTCCGCAACAGTTCGGGCCAGATGGTGCCATTGCGCGCTCTGGCGGAGGCGAGCCTCCGACTTGGACCCTCGATGATCATGCGCTTCAACAACTACCGCGCCGTGACCATCAACGGCTCGCCGGCGCCGGGACATTCATCGGGCGAGGCGATCGCGGCGATGGAACGGATTTCGAAATCGACCCTGCCGGCCGGCTATTCCTTCGAATGGTCCGGGAGCGCGGCGCAAGAGAAGGAGGCCGCGGGACAGACCGGCTTCATCCTCGCGCTCGCCGTCTTGTTCGCCTATCTATTCCTCGTCGGCCTCTACGAGAGCTTCTCCATACCGATCAGCGTCCTGTTGTCCGTTACCGTGGGCCTTGCGGGTGCGATGTTCTTCCTCTGGGTTCTGGGGCGCGCCAATGACGTCTACGCGCAGATCGGCATCGTCGTTCTGATCGCGCTCGCCGCGAAGAACGGCATCTTGATCGTCGAATTCGCAAAGGAGCAAAGGGAGAAAGGCGTCCCCATCCTCGAAGCGGCGACGACGGGCGCACGGCTGCGGTTCCGCGCCGTCATGATGACGAGTTTTGCCTTTATCCTCGGCGTGCTCCCGCTCGTGACAGCGCAAGGGGCGGCGGCCCTGAGCCGACGTGGTGTCGGCACCGCGGTCTTCGGCGGCATGATCGCGGCGTCGTTCCTGGGGATCTTCGTTATCCCGACTCTCTATGTGCTCGTGCAGAGGATGCGTGAGACCTTTCGCGGGGCGCCCCAGGAGACGCCGTCACCCCCGGCCACCGCGGCAACCCACGCACCCGAACAGGCGGGTTCGTAGCGCGGGTCGAGGCCTCTACCTCGGCACACTGAGCGGCTTGCGAACGGCTGGCGTACTCGCAGGACGCGGCTTCGTCGGCTTCGTCGCACGGGTGGTGCGTGTGGCGGCAGCCGCAGATGGCGGTGGCGCGACCTGCTCGGCTTGGAACACGCCGGGGGCCTTTGCGGTACAACCGGCAAGCGTCAGAGTCCCCAGAGCCGCGGCAGACAGGATCACAGAAATTCGCATCGTCATCTCTCCTCGTGCAGGAGAGATATGTGCTCGCGCCGAGAAGTCGAGAACGGCTGCGCTTCGTGAAACCAAAATCGCCGTTCCTCAGGCCTCAGGCAGGATCGGCGGCTCGATATCCTGCACCGGCGTTCTGCGCCGGGCCGCACGATGTTCCAACAGCATCAACGCGAGACCGGCGATGCAGATGATCGCAGCGCCGATCAAGGTCGGGAGCCGAACGACATCGCCGAACGCGAGATAGCCGAGCAGGATCGCCCAGATGATCAATGTGTATTGATACGGCGCGACCACCGAGGCCGGCGCCAGCTTGAGGGAACGGTTGACGCAGGCGTGGCCGGCCATGGAGACGATCCCGAGAAGGAACAGGCTCAGGAGCTCGACCCAGCCCGGTTGCACCCAGCTGAAAGGTGCGGTCATCAAGCCGAAGATGATGGCGCCGAGAATCTGCCCGAGCACGAGGGTCGTATCCGGCGTGTCGCGCAACTTGCGCGTGATGACCATCAGGACCGCATAGAACAGGCTGCCGGTCAGCGCGACGATGGCCGGTAATCCGAAACTGTCTCCCGAAGGTCGCAGCGCGACGATGACACCCAGAAAACCGATCAGGATCGCGGCGATCCGCGACCAGTCGAGGCGCTCGCCCAACAGAAAAACAGCGAGGGCCGCCACATAGATGGGGCCGGCGAGATAATACGTCATCGCATCGGCAAGCGGCATATAGGTCACCGCCCAATAGAAGCATGCCACCTCGAGGGTCGAGCAAAAGACGCGCAGAAGGTGGAGCTTGGGGCGAGGGGGGACGCGCAGAGGGATCCCTTGCTTGCGCATGATCGGCCACAGAACGAGCAGCGCGCCAATGCTGCGGATGAGCAGCAATTGGCCGACCGAAAAGGTCGAAACCAGCCATTTCCCCATGACATCGTTGAGAGAGAACAGAAAAATTCCCAGCAACATCAAGGCGATGCCGGTCAACGTACCGGACCGCGCGGGCGAGAGAGTGGAATCAGACGTCGACATGAACAGAACCTGTGAACCCGCTCCGCGAAGAGGTGGAATCGCGAAAGCGGGCTCACTCATGGTTGAAGCGCCGCCGATTTACAAGCGGCCCAAGGGCATGCCTCCTTTGAAATAGCCGAGCTCGGCCTTCAGAAGGTCCGGGCACCCCTGACCGAGAGCAGGATCGCGTAGACCGCGGTCGTCGCGCAGATGAAAAGCCGATTGCCCCTCGGGCCGCCGAACACGACATTGGCGACAATTTCAGGAACGAGGATCTTGCCGATCAGCGTGCCGTCGGGGGCATAGCAATGCACGCCGTCGCCGGCGCTCGTCCACAGATGGCCATGACAATCGAAGCGGAAGCCGTCGAAGAGGCCGTTCGTGCATGTGGAGAAGATTCTCCCGTTCGATAGCCGCCCGGTCGCCGTGACGTCGAAGACGCGGATGTGCCGTGGACCGTCCGGGACGTGGGTGCACCCGCTGTCGGCGACATAGAGTTTCGTTTCGTCCTGCGAGAATGCGATGCCGTTCGGCCTGACGAAATCGTCGGCGACGAGTGTTACCAGCCGCGTATCCGGATCGATCCGATAGACATGGCAGCCGCCAATTTCACTGTCCGCCCTGTGACCCTCGTAGTCGGAATCGATGCCGTAGGCCGGATCGGTGAACCAGATCGACCCGTCCGATCTCACCACCAAATCGTTGGGAGAGTTGAGCCGCTTGCCGTCATAGTGACTAGCGATCACCGTGAGAGAGCCGTCGTGCTCCGTGCGCGTGACGCGGCGAGCGCCGTGTTCGCACGTGACGAGGCGGCCCTGCCTGTCGACGGTGTTGCCGTTCGAATGAGCCGCAGGAGAGCGAARAATTCCAACCTCGCCGGTCGTTTCGTCGTACYGCATCATCCTGTCGTTCGGGATGTCGCTCCACACCAGATACCGGCCGGCGGGAAAATAGGCCGGGCCCTCCGCCCATCGAAAACCCTCGGCTATCTTTTCGAGGCGCGCGGTGCTGTTGACGAGGGGCTTGAATCGCGGGTCGAGAACGACGCCTACATCCCTGATGGTATCAAGGGGAGGACGCACGGTCGTCTAGTGAGCCATCAACACAGGAATGGTGGTGCTCGCGAGGATATGGCTCGTCGCGCCACCGAAGAACATCTGCCGCAAGCGGCTCTGCGTATAAGCTCCCTTGACGAGCAGGTCGCATCCCAGAGCCGTCGCCTCGGCGAGAATGGTGTCGCCGGGCTTGTTCGAGGGATCGGGCGCCGTCATCGCTTCGGCGCTGATGCCATGAAGGCGGAGCGAGCGTGCCAAGTCCGCTCCTCCGGGCCCGGACGAGCCCCAGCCTTCGAGTTCGAGAACGATGACCCGGCGTGCCTTGTGCAGAAGAGGCATCGACGCCGCGACGGCTCGAGCCGTTTCCGTGCTCCGGTTCCAGGCGATCACGGTCGTTTCGCCGATGGCACGGGTCGGTTGCGGCGGCGCGATGARAACGGGTCTCCCAGTTTCGAACAGAGCCGCCTCGACGGTGGAGAGCCGGGTCTGGCCGTCGGAGCCATCAGGACGGCCGAGGACGGTGATATCGAAAATCCGTCCGTAAGCGCCCACATCCGCATCGTCCATCAATCCGTCTTGGCGCCAGCCGAAAGAGAAGCCCGGCGCGGCCTGCGAGGCACGAGGAACCTGTTTCGCCAGCATCAGACCCTCGAAGCGCTCTCGGCAGGCCTTGGCGATGTCCGCACGGCTTTCCGGGGTATACGGCGAGGGCACCCCGATGGCGATGTCCACGGGAAGGACCACCGGGTATTCCGATGTAACGGCCATGCCTTCCATGTAGCTGTCGAACACACGGCCGAGCAGAAGCGCCGTTTCGAGGGCGGGTTCGACGACGCCATGGTCTTCGACGGGGACGAGTATGTTCTTCATATCTCTAATGTTGTCCGCATCCGGCCTTCCGACAAGCCTAGCCTTACGATTCTTTCGTTGGGCTCCACATGTGGGGCGTGATCGTGCTTAGCGGTCTGAAGCCCCGGCGCTCGAGGATCGGCAGACTCATCGGGCTGCAATCGACCGTGAGGAAGGCGCAATCGCGAAGTTTCGCCTCCTCGACGCGCGCCGCGACCAGCGCCGAATAAAGACCCCGGCCGCGCCAGGCTTCCAGTGTCGAGCCCCCGAACAGGCCGCCGAAGGCGTCGCCCCTCCGATGGCGCATCCAGCCGACGCTCAGGAACTCCTCCGCCGAGTGAGCCGCGTAGATCTGGACCGCATCGGAATCGGCCCGCCATTCTTCGGCGATGGTGTCGGCGATCCAGCCGGCAAAGGTGCGGTCCCCGTAGACGGCCTCGTTGACGCGAGAGATGGCATTGCGGATCGATGCCTGATTGTCGAGCTTGTCGACCACGATCCCGACATCGGGTTTGGGCGCTTCGAACGGCTGGGAAAGGTCGAAGATCGTCAATGTTTCCGGCTCGCCTGCTTCGAAACCAGCCTCCTTCAGCCTGTCCGCCAAATCCGCGGGTTCGTCGTGGCTGAAATGTTTCCATTCGAAGCCGTGACCGAGATTACGGAAGAACGCGATCTGGGTTGCGATCGCCGCGTCGGCGTTCTCCTGCGAGAGCTCCGCGTGAAGCACGGCGTTGCTGTCGGCGCCCGGGCCGGGTCCGATCAGGCGGGTGACTTGACCGACGCGTTCGCACGCATATCCAGGCGAGAGCGATCCGGTCCGCATCCGGACGTGGCGATCGTATAGGTCGAGCAATGCGCGATCGGATGTCATGGAAGGATCGGAAGTCAGGGAAGCAGCGGTAGTCAAGGGATTTTGATCTCGCTCTTCTTCCAGGAAACGTCCGGATAGGTCGGATTCATGTCGTCGAGGGTTGCCTTGACGATCGAAGCCACGATCGCGTCACGGACCCACTTCTTGTCGGCGGGAACGACATGCCAGGGCGCCCATGAGCTTGAGCAGCGATCGAGCATGATCTCATAAGCATCCATGAAATCGTCCCACAACTCGCGATCCTTGAGATCRCCCGGATTGAACTTCCAGCGCTTGTCCGGCTCATCGAGCCGCGCCTGAAGGCGTTCCTTCTGCTCATCCTTCGATACGTGGAGCATGAACTTCAAGATGACCGTACCATTCTCGGTCAGCATTTTCTCGAAATCGTTGATCTGGTCATAGCGCTGCTCGATGACGTCCTTCGGCGCGAGCTTATGCACTTTGGCGACGAGCACGTCTTCGTAGTGCGATCGGTTGAAGATGCCGATCATGCCGCGCTTCGGGCATGCCTTGTGCACGCGCCAGAGATAATCGTGGGCGAGATCCTCTTCGCTCGGCGCCTTGAACGCGGTGACATCGACGCCGAGCGGACTTGTTTGGCTGAACACCGCCTTGATCGTGCCGTCCTTCCCGGCCGAGTCGATCCCTTGCAGGATGACGAGGAGTGCGCGCTTGTTCTCGGCGTACAGGCGATCCTGCAGATCGTTGATGCTCAGCGCGAGCGTTTCGGTGAGTTGCTTTGCGGCATCTTTGTCTGGAAAACCATTGGCGTCGTTGGCGTCCTTGTCCCGCAACTTGACATGATCGCCAGGTTTTACGCGAAACTTCTTGATCAGGTCCTTTACATCAGCCATCGGGCATCCTTTCCAGCGCAGAAAGAATAGGGCGGTCTCACTGTCCTGTCGACAAACGGGCCCGGGTCGTATCTCCGTCTTTACGGCTCGACGGCCGAGGAATACCAGGGAGGAACGCACTCGCATCGAAGGTTTCTGCGTATGATCGCGCTCTACTACTATCCGGGAAATGCCAGCCTTCTGCCGCACATGGTATTGCGCGAGGCCGGCGCCACCTTCGATCTCCGCCTCGTCGACCGGGAGAAGCAGGCGCACAAGCACCCGGATTATCTCAAGCTCAATCCCAACGGTCGAATCCCGGCCCTGACCGACGAGGATTTGGTGCTGTACGAGACAGCCGCCATCGTTTTCCATCTCTGCGACAAGTTTCCGGCGGCGGGCCTCGCTCCGCCCCTCGGTTCGCCGGAACGGGCGCATTTCTACAAATGGATGGTCCATCTTTCGAACACTCCGCAGGTCGAGTTCCTCTCTTGGTTCTATCCCCATGAGCACACAGCGGAAGAGGGCGGCATTCCTGGCGTGAAGCAAGCGGCCGGCGAGAGGCTCGAGGCGATGTTCGATCGCATTTCGGAGCAATTGGGCGAGAAGCAATGGCTGTTGGGAGACCATTTCTCCGCTGCCGACCTGTTTCTCTTCATGCTGATCCGCTGGAGTCGGGGGATGCCGCGCCCGGCGCGCAATCTCGCCAATCTCCGGGCTCTCGCCGATCGTGTCGCGGCACGGCCGGCGGTGCGGGAAGCGCTTGACGCCGAGGGGATCAAAGCGCCGTATTTCTGAGGGACCTCAAGCCGGAAGTATACCGCAATGCCGCAATCGACCGCACTCCTCGCCTTTGGCGCCGTCGCGTTGGGGATGGTGCTGACTCCCGGCCCGAATATGATCTACCTCATCTCTCGCTCGATCAGCCAAGGGCGGGGCGCGGGACTGATTTCGTTGGGCGGAGTGGCATTGGGATTCGTGTTCTACATGCTGAGTGCGGCGCTCGGCATCACGGCGCTGGTTCTCGCCATTCCATACGCTTACGACGCCCTTCGGCTGTTCGGGGCTGCCTACCTCGCCTATCTCGCCTGGCAGGCCGTCCGACCCGGCGGACGCTCGCCGTTTCAGGTGAAGGAGCTACCAGCCGACAGTCCACGCAAGCTCTTCGTCATGGGTTTTCTGACGAACCTCCTCAATCCAAAGATCGCGATGCTGTATCT
>NZ_JBFUKD010000089.1:0-8904 GCF_056401005.1 Microvirga sp. P4_G7
GACCCCCTCGATCGAACGCCTGTCCCTTGGCGTCCGCAACAATCTCGGTCGGGAAGCGCCTTTGCGGCAGCGTCCCAATGAAGCGCCGCGGCCGGTCGCGACAACGGCGGTACTCGGCGCCAATCTCGTCGGCGACACGAAACCCGTCATGGCGATGCCGGCGGACGAGCGGGGCGATTCATCCGATCTCGGCGGCGCGCCGCTCGATATACGCCTGACATTCGAAAGCTTCATCGTCGGCCGCTCGAACGCCCTGGCGCATGCGGCGGCCGATCGGGTCGCTCGCCATCAAAGCGGACCCGCCATCTACAATCCGCTCTTCCTTCATGCGGGCGTCGGCCTCGGCAAGACTCACCTTCTGCATGCCATCGGTCACGAGGCCCGCAATCAGGGCCGGCGGGTCATCTATCTCACCGCCGATCGCTTCATGTACGGCTTCGTCGCGTCGCTGAAGGCGCAGACGTCGCTGGCGTTCAAGGAGCGCCTTCGGGGCATCGACCTTCTCATCATCGACGATGTGCAGTTCATTCAAGGCAAACAGATTCAGCAGGAATTCGGCCACACGTTGAATTCCCTGATCGATGCCGGCCGACAGATCGTCGTTGCGGCGGATCGTCCGCCAACGGATCTCGAGAGTCTCGACGAGCGCGTGCGATCGCGGCTGGCCGGTGGGCTCGTCGTCGAAGTCGGCGGATTGGACGAGGCGTTGCGGGCGTCCATTCTCTCCAACCGGATCGACACGCTCAGATTGCTGCACCCGACCTTCGAGATCGGACAGAACGTCATCTCATATGTGGCGCGCACGATCACCGCCAACGGCCGCGATCTCGAAGGAGCGGTGAACCGCCTGCTTGCGCACGCGACCCTCACCGGTTCGGCGATCACGCTCGAAACGGCCGAGACCGCGATCCGCGATCTCGTTCGCAACCGTGAGCCGAAACGAGTCAAGATCGAAGACATTCAGAAACTCGTCGCCTCGCGCTACAACGTCTCCCGATCGGACATTCTCTCCGAACGGCGCACGGCAGCGGTGGTGCGTCCGCGCCAGATCGCCATGTATCTGTCGAAGGTGCTGACCTTGCGTTCGCTGCCGGAAATCGGGCGCCGTTTCGGCGGTCGGGATCACACCACCGTGCTTCATGCGGTCCGCAAGATCGAAAAGGCGCTGGGCGAAGACATCGCCCTCAACGACGAGGTCGAGCTCCTGAAGCGCATGCTGCAGGAATAGTCCGCCGCGGGGCCAGGGCGGGCGCGCCCGAAACCGGGCGCGCAGTTGTTGAAGGGAGCGAGGCTTGGCCTTGCATTTAAGCGAAACCTTCGCCAATCTTGCCGCCCGCTCGCACGACCCGGTCCTCGGGTCCGAGCCAAGAATTCCAACGACAATGGGTGTCGGGTGATGAGAGTAACCGTTGAGCGCGCCGCTCTGTTGAGGGCGCTCGGGCATGTCCACCGCGTGGTCGAACGCCGCAACACCATTCCGATTCTATCGAACGTGCTTTTGCGGGCCGAAGACGGCGCCTTGCGCCTAAAGGCGACCGACCTCGACATCGAGGTGACGGAAACGATCCCGGCCGAAATCACCGATGCGGGATCGACAACCATTCCGGCCCACGTGATCTACGACATCGTCCGCAAGCTGCCGGAAGGGGCGCAAGTCTCCCTCGAGACGACAGGCGATCTCGGTCAGATGCAGCTGCGTTCGGGACGTTCGCGTTTCATGCTGCAAGCGTTGCCCGAGAGCGATTTTCCCGATCTCGCCGCCGGCGATCTTCCGCATCGCTTCAACGTCTCCTCGCCCGACCTGAAGCGGTTGATCGAAAAGACGCAATTCGCCATCTCCACGGAAGAGACGCGTTATTATCTGAACGGCATTTTCCTTCACACGGCTGACGCCGCCGGCGTGCCGGTGCTGCGTGCGGTCGCGACCGACGGACACCGTCTCGCTCGCGTCGAGTTGCCGGCGCCGACCGGCGCCGATGGCATGCCCGGAATCATCATTCCCCGCAAAGCCGTCGCCGAGATCGTCAAGCTGATCGAGGACGGCAGTGAATCCGTTCTCGTCGAATTGTCGTCCGCCAAGATCCGCCTGACCTTCGACGGCGTCGTGCTGACGTCGAAACTCATCGACGGCACGTTCCCGGATTACCAGCGCGTCATTCCGGTCGGCAACGACAAGCTCCTGACCGTCGAGCGCGCCGATTTCGCGAAGGCGGTCGATCGTGTCTCGACGATCTCGTCCGAGCGCGGGCGGGCGGTCAAACTCGCGCTTGCCGAAGGGCGGCTGACACTGTCCGTCAACAATCCGGATTCCGGCAGCGCGACGGAGGAAATCGAGGTCGATTACGAGTTCGGCGCGATCGATATCGGCTTCAACGCCCGCTATCTTCTCGACATCACCGCCCAGCTCGACGGTGACACGGCTTTGTTCAAGTTCGCCGATCCGGGCTCCCCGACCGTGATCCAGGATCGCGAAGGCGCGCCGGCGCTCTACGTCCTGATGCCGATGCGTGTGTAGGAGCGTCGTTCGACGCTCTCTCACGGTGTCGTTCCGGGCCGAGGTCGCAGAGCCGTCATCAACGGCCTTGTGCGGTGACCTCGATTGGTGAGGCATGCGGTCTTCCGATCGCGGTGGCCGGGACAGGCCCGGCCATGACGTTTGGGAGTCGGCTCCATACGAGGAATAACCTCGTCATTCCGGAGCGACGCGGTGTCATTCCCGTCCGTGGCCTCTCGCTTACGCTCATTCCATATTGTCTCGCACCCGCGCATCGTGGCCATCGCCTCGCTCGCTGGAGATGACACGAGGGATTGCGCGCAAAAAGCGCGCGAGCCGGCTTGTATTCCGACAGGAAGCTTGATCCAAAGCGACGATGAAAGACGTCGCGCCCGCCTCCCGCATCTCCGGCCTGATGCTCCAGGATTTTCGCACCTATGCGAGCTTGGACCTGACGCTCACGCGGAAGCTGGTGGCGCTTGTCGGCGAGAACGGTGCCGGCAAGACCAACGTCCTCGAAGCCATATCGCTTTTCATGCCCGGGCGCGGTCTGCGGCGCGCCGATCTCAGTGACATGGCGCGCAAGGGCGGTCCCGGCTCCTTCGCCGTTTCGCTCGTCCTCGAAGCGCCGTTCGGGGAGCATCGCCTCGGCACCGGCATCGAGGCGCCTTCGGCAGAGACGCGTTCCTCTCGCCTGTGCCGTGTCGACGGCGCGGCCGTCGGTTCGCCGAGCGCGTTTGCCGAGTATCTCCGGGTGGTGTGGCTGACACCGGACCTCGACGCCTTGTTCCGTGGTCCGGCCGGTGATCGCCGTCGCTTTCTCGATCGCCTGGTCCTCGCGGTCGACGCGGAGCACGGCAGCCGGGTCAACGCTCTCGAACGGGCGCTCCGCTCGCGCAACCGGGTGCTGGAGGAGAACCCGGACGACCGCCTCTGGCTCGACGCTCTGGAACGGGAAGTCGCGGAGCTTGCCATCGCGGTCGCGGCGGCGCGGCGCGAAACCGTCGAACGGCTCGCCGCGCTGATCGCGGCGACAAAGGACGACGACTCGCCCTTTCCTTTTGCCGCCGTGAGCGTCGAGGGTGAGCTCGACAGCCTCGTCGCGACGTTGCCGGCGGTCGATGCCGAGGACCGCTACCGCGCCATTCTGCGCGACAACAGGACCCGTGACCGTGCCGCCGGCCGGACCCTCGTCGGCCCACAGGCGACCGATCTCGTCGTGCGCCACGGCCCAAAGGACATTCCCGCGGTCACCGCATCGACAGGCGAACAGAAGGCGTTGCTCATCGGCCTCGTCCTCGCTCATGCCCGACTTGTCGGCACGATGAGTGGAATCGCCCCTTTCATCCTTCTCGACGAGGTGGCGGCCCATCTCGATCCGCGCCGGCGCGCCGGCCTCTACGACGCTCTCGAGGCGCTCGGCGGTCAGGTTTGGATGACGGGCGCCGATCCGAGCCTTTTCGCCGAGTTGCACGGGCGCGCCGACCTCCTCCACGTTGTTCCGGGACGGATTGGGCCGTATAAGGACGTCTAGCGTCTACGGGCTGAGTTTTGGAGCCTTCGCCATGGATCTCACGGGCCTCCTGGTCTTCGCTGCGACCCTGTTCATCGCCGCCGCATCGCCGGGACCGGGCATCGCCGCCATCGTCGCGCGGGTGCTCGGACGCGGCACCAAGGGAGCGGTCGCCTTCACCGCCGGGATCGCCATTGGCGACGTGGTCTGGCTGACCTTCGCCATCGTCGGGTTGGCCGCGCTCGCCCAGGCCTTCCATGAAATCTTTCTGGTCATCAAATGGGCCGGCATCGCCTACCTCCTGTTCATCGCCTACAAACTCTGGACGGCGCCCGTGGTGGCGCGGGACATCGAGGCGGAATTCACCGCCGAAAACCCTGTCAGGTTGTTTCTCGGCGGCCTGGCGGTGACGATGGGCAACCCGAAGGTGATGGTGTTCTATCTCGCCCTCCTGCCGACGATTTTGGATCTGACCCGGATCACGATGCTCGGCTATGCGGAACTCGTCGTCACGGTGCTCGTGGTGCTCACCTTGGTGCTCGGCGCCTACGTGGTGCTGGCCGCCCGGGCCCGGCGGTTGTTCACTAGCGCGCGGGCGATCCGGACCCTCAACCGGACCACGGGTACGATCATGGCGGGCGCCGCAGCGGCTATCGCGGCCCGATAGAGCCCTCGCTCGCACTTTTCCAGACCTTTTCGCGGCAAATCCTCGCGCGCGTATACGCGCGGGGGTGAAATTTCGCCCAAAAGGGCCTAAATACTTGATCTGACGAATCAAACTGTCGAAGCGCTCCCCGCTTCCCCCAAGGATCCCAAATGGCCGAGCCTGCTCTCAACGTGAATGCCGATTCCTATGGCGCGGAATCGATCAAGGTCCTCAAGGGCCTCGATGCGGTGCGCAAGCGTCCCGGCATGTATATCGGCGATACGGACGACGGCTCGGGCCTTCATCACATGGTCTACGAGGTGGTGGACAACGCCATCGACGAAGCGCTCGCGGGGCATGCGACCGAGGTGACCGTCACGCTCAACGCGGACGGATCCGTCACCGTGACCGACAACGGGCGCGGCATCCCCACCGACATCCACCAGGGCGAGGGTATTTCCGCGGCCGAGGTCATCATGACCCAGCTGCATGCGGGCGGTAAGTTCGACCAGAACTCGTACAAGGTCTCCGGCGGCCTGCACGGCGTCGGCGTCTCGGTCGTCAATGCGCTGTCGAGCTGGCTGAAGCTGCGGATCTATCGCAACGACAAAGCCCACGAGATCGAATTCCGCCACGGCGTTGCGGTGGCCCMGCTCGCCGTCGTCGGCGACGCCGCCGGCAAGCGCGGCACCGAAGTGACGTTCCTCGCCTCCACCGAAACCTTCACCATGGTGGATTACGACTACGCCACCCTCGAGCATCGCCTGCGCGAGCTCGCGTTCCTGAATTCGGGCGTCCGCATCATCCTCAGCGACAATCGCCATGCGGAGCACAAGCGCGAAGAACTGATGTACGAAGGCGGCATCGAGGCGTTCGTGCGTTATCTCGATCGCGCCAAGTCTCCCTTGATCCAGCAGCCGATCGTGATCCGGTCGGACAGGGACGGCATCGGCGTCGAGGTCGCGCTGTGGTGGAACGACAGCTACCACGAGAACGTGCTCTGCTTCACCAACAACATCCCGCAGCGCGACGGCGGCGCCCACCTCGCGGGCTTCCGCGCCGCGCTGACGCGCCAGGTCAACGGCTACGCGGAATCCTCCGGCCTGACCAAGCGCGAGAAAGTCTCGCTCACCGGCGACGATTGCCGAGAAGGTCTCACGGCGATCGTCTCCGTGAAGGTGCCCGATCCAAAATTCTCGTCGCAGACGAAGGACAAGCTCGTTTCGTCGGAAGTGCGCCCCGCCGTCGAGAATGTCGTCAACGAAGCGCTCAACAACTGGCTCGAAGAACATCCAGCCGAAGCCAAGACGCTGGTCGGCAAGGTCGTCGAAGCGGCGGCGGCCCGTGAGGCGGCCCGCAAGGCGCGTGAGCTCACCCGCCGCAAGGGCGCACTCGATATCGCGTCGCTTCCCGGCAAGCTTGCCGATTGCCAGGAGCGCGATCCGTCGAAATGCGAATTGCTGCTCGTCGAGGGCGACTCGGCCGGCGGTTCCGCCAAGCAAGGACGCGATCGATCGTTCCAGGCGGTGCTGCCGCTGCGCGGAAAGATTCTCAACGTCGAGCGCGCGCGCTTCGACAAGATGCTGTCGAGCCAGGAAATCGGCACGCTGATCACGGCGCTCGGGACCGGCATCGGCCGCGAGGAATTCAATGTCGACAAGCTGCGCTACCACCGCATCATCATCATGACGGACGCGGACGTAGACGGCTCGCACATCCGAACCCTTCTGTTGACGTTCTTCTTCCGTCAGATGCCGGAGTTGATCGAGCGCGGACATCTCTACATCGCGCAGCCCCCGCTCTACAAAGCGACGCGCGGCAAGAGCGCGCTCTATCTCAAGGACGAGCGCGCGCTCGAGGACTTCCTCATCGACGCCGGCACCGACGGCGCCGTGCTTCGCCTGGAATCGGGTCTCGAATTCCAGGGCGATCAGCTGAAAGGCCTGATCGACGAATCGCGTCTCGTTCGTACGATTCTCTCGAATCTTCATTCGCGCTACGACCGCAAGGCCGTGGAGCAGGCGGCGATCGCCGGCGCCTTGCGTCCGGAAGTCGCCGACGATCCGGAGAAAGGGCCTGCCGCGGCGCATTACATCGCCCAGCGTCTCGATGCGATCTCGGAAGATATCGAGCGCGGTTGGACCGGTGAAGTGCGCGATGGTGGCTACGTCTTTTCGCGCACGTTGCGCGGCGTCAAACAGGTCTCGGTGCTCGATGCGGCTCTCATCGCCAGCCAGGAAGCGAAGAAGCTCGACGAGCGTTCTGCATCCTTGCAGGACGTCTACGCCAAGCCGGCGGCCTTGGTGCGCAAGGGCGACGAGCTGTCGATCGACGGTCCGCTCACGCTCTTCAGCGCCGTGCTCGCAGTCGGCCGGAAGGGCCTGACGTTGCAGCGCTACAAGGGTCTCGGCGAGATGACCGCGCAGCAACTCTGGGAGACGACGCTCGATCGCGACGTGCGCTCGCTGTTGCAGGTGCGTGTGAAGGACGTCGCCGACGCCGACGATCTTTTCGTGAAGCTGATGGGCGACGTGGTCGAGCCGCGCCGCGAGTTCATCCAAGACAACGCGCTGTCGGTCGCCAATCTCGACGTCTGATCCTTGCCACCGCCGGACGTGGCCAGTGACCGCACCGCAGGCAGCGCGCGGATGGCGATGGCCGGGACGCGCCCGGCCATGACTGCGCAACCAATGGACGGTGCCCGATCGTCCTACTCCGCCGCGCCGCGCAGAGGTGGCGAGCGGGGCTTGTCGTCGTATTCGTCGTGGCGGCGCATCCAATCCATGTTTTTCGTTTCGTTGCGGCCCTTAGGGGCGCGATCGAGAATCATATAGGTGCCGATGAGTTCTTCCGGTCCGCGCCCGTAGCTCGAATAGGTGTGAAACACAGCGCCGGAATCGTCCTTGTAGAACGCGCTCAGACCGGGCAGTTCGTCATTGGCGTTCTTCGCAGGAATTGTCTCGAAATTGTAGACGACGTCGCCCTTTTCCAGATCGTCGGCGGTGAACGACACGTGGTAGTCGAAATTGAAATCGCTGCCGGCGGACGAGACCCACGGAAAGCCCCAACCCATGCGACGTCGATAGGCCTCGATCTTGGAAAGCGGTGCCCGCGATACGGCGACCAACGTCACGTCGTGATGGTTGAGATGCGGCAGCGTTCCGTCTAGATGGTCGGACAGGAACGAACATCCGGGACAACCTGCCTGCCAATCCGGTCCGAGCATGAAATGGTAGACCACCAACTGGGACCGGCCGTCGAACAACGCGGCGAGGCTCTTTTGGCCAGTCGGTGTCTCGAACATGTAGTTCTTGTCGACTTTCACCCACGGCAGCGCCAGGCGCTCTGCGTTGATCTTGTCGCGCAAATGCGTCGCTTCCTTCTCGTGCGTGAGAAGAGCCTTTCGCGCGGAAAGCCATTCGTCCCGCGAAACAATGCGATTCTGCTCCATGACGTATCCTCCGGTTGAGAGCGATCGCCGCTGCGTGTCGAAAGGTCCGCAGAGATGAACGCGTGGCCCAGCACCTGAAACCGATTGGAACCCACGTCGGTCATCGGCTGGAAAAATCGAGGCTCGACTCAATATGTTGATATCAACATTACTAGTGCACGGTAACCAACGCATGTCAAAACCGGCCGTTCCGTTCGAGACGACGCCAATCTGCGCGTCGCGGCCACCGCATGCGGAGAGCGGGACAATAAATCCCGAAGCCATGTCGGATGGGCGCCAGCCCGCACGTCCTTGGAGCATCCGACATCAACCAGGAGACGCACGATGGAACAGACTGCCACGGCCCCTTCCAAGATGCCCGACCCCGCGCCAAAAGTTTTGGGCGGCGTCGCACCCTATCTCGGCGTCAGCAATGCTGGCGAAGCGGCGGATTTCTATCAGCGTGCCTTTGGYGCGCATGAGGTTTTCCGTCATCCCCCCGATGAGCAAGGCCGTTACATGCATATTCACCTGGTCATCAATGGCGGGTCGGTGATGCTGTGCGATCCGTTTCCGGAATACGGCCATCCTTTGAAGGAGCCGCAAAGCTTCACGCTTCATATTCAGGTGGATGACATCGACATGTGGTGGGGCCGCGCGACCGCGGCAGGTGCCGAAGTCGTGATGCCGCTCGATGTGCAGTTCTGGGGTGACCGCTACGGTCAGCTGCGCGATCCATTCGGCGTGACATGGTCGCTCGGCGCATCCATTCCGTAACACGCGCGGCGCGACGGCACGTTCACAGTGAGAGCGTCCACGTC
>NZ_JBFUKD010000090.1:0-8873 GCF_056401005.1 Microvirga sp. P4_G7
CCGCAGAGCGCAGCGCCGAGCCCGAAGCCTGCCCCATCGGGTCAACGCTCCCAGCGTTCCGGACAAGCCTCGAACGCGCMGCGTTCGGGCGTGGTGCTGCGCACCTTGTCCGACCAGGAGCGCGACGCCCGCGCCAATGCCCTTGCCGACGCCCGTCGTCGCGAGGAGGAGGATCGGCATCGTCAGGCCGACGAGGCCCAGCGCCGCACCGAGCGAGAGGAATCGGAAGCCCGCGATCGCGAGGCCGCCGAGGCCCGCAAGCGCGAGGAAGACGAGCGCCGCCGCCAGGAAGAAGAGCGCAAGCGCCGCGGGGAAGACGAAGCCCGCCGTCGCCTCGGCGAAGAAACACCCGCGCCGCGCGCTGCCAGCAGCAGCAGCGAGGCTCCCGCTCGCCCGGCCGGCGATCGGCCCCGCGGCGAACGTACTTTCAGCGATCGCCCGCAAGGTGAGCGCTCGCACGGCGATCGTCCGTTCGGCGACCGTCCGCCGCGCGCACCGGGTTCCGGTCCGCGTCCGGCCGGTGCCGGTGATCGGCCGCGCGGCAATTTCGGTGGCGCGCGTCCGCTCGCCGACGGCAAGCGTCCGCCGAGCCTCAACCACATGGCGCGTCCGGCTCCGATTCCGGCCGCTCCCGATCCGACGATGGCAAAGCCCAATACCCGGACTGCGCCGCCGGTCGCCACCCGCTCCGTCGTGGTGGACGATGAGGACGGTCCGCGCACAATTCGCCGTCCCGGCTCGCCCGCAAAGCCCGTCGTTCCCGCCAAGACGCCGAAGGCGGCTCCTGGCGAAGAGCGTCGTCGCGGCCGCCTGACGCTGTCGACGGCGACGTCCGGCGAGGACGAGCGCACCCGCTCGGTCGCGTCGTTCCGCCGCCGCATGCAGCGCCTCACCGGCCACCGGCAGGTCGAGCAGAAGGAAAAGATCGCCCGCGAGGTGACGATTCCGGAAGCGATCACGATTCAGGAACTGGCGAACCGCATGTCGGAACGCGGCGTGGACGTGATCAAGCTGCTCATGCGTCAGGGCCAGATGCACAAGATCACCGACGTGATCGATGCGGACACCGCCCAGCTGATCGCTGAAGAATTGGGCCACACGGTCAAGCGCGTCGCCGAATCCGACGTGGAAGAAGGCCTGTTCGACACGCCGGACGTGGACGACAATCTGACGCCGCGCCCGCCGGTCGTGACCATCATGGGCCACGTCGATCACGGCAAGACCTCGCTTCTCGATTCGATCCGCAAAACCAACGTGGTGTCCGGCGAAGCCGGCGGCATCACGCAGCATATCGGTGCTTATCAGGTGACCTCGCCGCTCGGCGGCAAGATCACCTTCATCGATACGCCGGGTCACGCGGCCTTCACCGCCATGCGCGCCCGCGGCGCCAAGGTGACGGACATCGTTGTCCTGGTCGTCGCGGCCGATGACGGCGTCATGCCGCAGACGGTCGAGGCCATCACCCACGCGCAAGCAGCCGGCGTGCCGCTGATCGTGGCGATCAACAAGGTCGACAAGCCCGACGCCAATCCGCAGCGCGTGCGCACGGAATTGCTGCAGCATYCCATCGTCGTCGAATCGATGGGTGGCGAAACTCTGGAATTCGAAGTTTCCGCGAAGACCGGTACCGGTCTCGAGAAGCTCCTCGAAGGTCTGCAGCTGCAGTCGGAAATCCTTGATCTCAAATCCAACCCGGAACGCTCCGCGGAAGGCACGGTCATCGAAGCGAAACTCGATCGCGGTCGCGGTCCGGTCGCCACGGTTCTCGTGCAGCGCGGAACGCTCCACACCGGCGACATCGTCGTCGCCGGCGCGGAATGGGGTCGCGTCCGTGCGCTCATCAACGATCTGGGTGAGAGCGTGAAGGAAGCCGGTCCCTCGGTTCCGGTCGAGGTCCTCGGTTTCAACGGCACGCCGGAAGCCGGCGATCGCGTCGCGGTCGTCGAGTCGGAAGCCCGCGCTCGCGAAGTCACCGAATATCGCACCCGTCAGAAGCGCGAACGTCAGGCTGCGCGCACCGGCACTGCCGGCCGCACGCTCGCCGACATGATGCGCGATCTGAAAGCAGGCGCCGGCCGCAAGGAATTCCCCCTTGTGGTTCGGGCCGACGTGCAGGGTTCCGCGGAAGCCATCGTCGGCGCCCTCGAAAAGATCGGCAACGACGAAGTCTCGGCTCGCATCATCCAGGCTGGCGTCGGCGGAATTTCCGAATCCGACATCACCCTGGCGGAAGCCTCGGGCGCTATCGTGTTCGGCTTCAACGTGCGCGCCCACAAGGAAGCACGCGAAGCGGCGGAACGCGCCGGTATCGAGATTCGATACTACAACATCATCTACGATCTCGTGGACGATGTGAAAAAAGCGATGTCGGGTCTTCTCGCTCCGACGCTCCGCGAAGAGCGCCTCGGCGAAGCGCAAATCCTCGAGGTGTTCAACGTCTCGAAGGTCGGCAAGATCGCCGGTTGCCGTGTCCTCGACGGTGTCGTGCAGCGCGGTGCCCATGTGCGCCTCATCCGCGACAACGTGGTCATCCACGAAGGCCGCTTGAGCCAGCTCAAGCGCTTCAAGGACGACGCGCGCGAAGTCACCGCCGGTCAGGAATGCGGTATGTCCTTCGAGAACTACCAGGACATGCGCGTCGGCGATCAGATCGAGTGCTATCGCGTGGAAGAGGTCAAGCGCACGCTCTGAGCGGACGCTCTTTTCCTTCTGCTCCGTCATTCCGGGACGCGCCTTCGGCGCGGACCCGGGATTCATGATGCCACCGTCTCGAAACAAGCGTCGCGGCACGCCGCCGGCGCGTTTTAAAAAACGGCGGTGACGGATTGCGGCTCTCGTCCCTCGCTCCGGAATGACAACGCGAGCGTGTCCTCCTATCCGGTCCAATCCCGGAGGCTCAAAAATGGCTAAACGTTTCGAACAATCCGCCGGACCCACGCAGCGCCAGCAGCGTGTCGCCGAGCTCGTGCGGCACGCGCTCGCCGAGGTGCTCTCGCGCGGCGATCTGCAAGACGATGTGCTGACGCGGAACGTCATCACGATCCCCGAAGTTCGCATGTCGCCAGACCTCAAGCTCGCCACCGCGTATGTGATGCCGCTCGGCGGCAAGGACGAGGATGCGGTGGTCAAGGCGCTCAACCAGAACAGCAAGATCCTGCGCCAGGAAGTGGCGCGGCGCGTGAACCTGAAATTCGCGCCCGATCTGCGCTTCCGCCGCGACGAAACCTTCGACGAAGCCGCGCGCATCGACGCGCTGCTGCGGACGGAGAAAGTCGCGCGCGATACCGCAAAGCCCGACGCCACCGAAGACGACGACAACGAGTAACGCTCATGAGCGAAGACAAGCCGCAACGGCGGCCGCACGCCGATCGTCCGAAGAAGCGCGACATCAACGGTTGGATCGTCCTCGACAAAGGCGTCGGCATGACGTCGACCCACGCGGTCGCAGCGGTGAAGCGGGCGCTCTCGGCGAAGAAAGCCGGCCATGCCGGCACCCTCGATCCGCTCGCGTCAGGCATCTTGCCGATCGCATTGGGCGAAGCGACGAAGACCGTGCCGTTCATCATGGATGGCCGCAAATCCTACGTCTTCACGGTCGCCTGGGGCGAGGAGACAAACACGGACGATTCCGAAGGCGACGTCGTCGAGCGGACGGAACTCCTGCCGGAACCGGCCGCCGTCGAGGCGTTGCTGCCGCGTTTCATCGGTCAGGTGCAGCAGGTGCCGCCGCGCTTTTCCGCCATCAAGATCCAAGGCGAGCGCGCCTACGACCTCGCCCGCGACGGTGAAATCGTCGAATTGCAGCCGCGCATCGTCGAGATCGACCGCCTCGCGCTCGTCCATCACGACGGCAATCGCAGCATTCTCGAGGCCGATTGCGGCAAGGGCACCTATGTGCGCGCCATCGCGCGCGATCTCGGCCGGGCGCTCGGCTGTCTCGGCCATATCGCTGCCTTGCGCCGCACCCGGGTCGGTCCCTTCACGGAACAGGACGCCTTCGTCGTCGACGATATAGGGACCGAACCGGCGGCCCTGCGCCCCGTCGAAACGGCGCTTTCCGATCTGCCGTCGGTCGCTGTCAGCCGCGACATGGCCGGTCGCCTGATGCGCGGCCAGTCGATCATCCTGCGCGGCCGCGATGCGCCCTCGACCGGCAAGATCTACGCCACCTGCAACGGCATCCTCGTCGCGGTGGGTGATGTGGAGCAGGGCGAACTGGTGCCGCACCGGGTGTTCAACCTGGGGGCCTAGTTTCACCTCCCGCCTCATCCTGAGGAGCAGCCGAGGCTGCGTCTCGAAGGACGAGGCGTTCCAGTGATCTCTGGATCCTCCTTCGAGACGCCGCTGACGCGGCTCCTGATGGGTCGGTGCCCCCGATGCGGGAAGCGGCCCCGCCTTTGGGATCGGGTGGCCGGGACGAGCTCGGCCATGACGATGTCAGCGCCAATGCCCGCCGCAACCCTGGGGACGATTTTTCTAGCGCCTGCGCGGATTTCGTGTATGGTTCGCGCGTCTTCCGGCCCAAGTGCCGGATGCGTCATGAGATCCGACCGCGCTGGACGACATCCCGGCCCGGCCGCCTCTGGCGAAGCTGACCCTGCCTCGAGGCGGGTCATTCCATAAAAGTCCAACCTGAAAGGATAWGCGATGTCGATTACGGCTGAGCGCAAGAATGCGCTCGTGAAGGAATATGCTCAGAAGTCTGGCGATACCGGCTCTCCGGAAGTTCAAGTCGCCATCCTGACCGAGCGGATCAACAACCTCACCGGCCATTTCAAGACCCACACGAAGGACAACCATTCCCGTCGTGGTCTCTTGAAGCTCGTCTCGCAGCGCCGTTCGCTTCTCGACTACGTCAAGAAGAAGGACGAGAGCCGCTACAAGACCCTGATCGAGAAGCTCGGCATTCGCCGCTGATTCCCGGCGCACGATCCGCCGAAGCGGCAACGCATCGGCAAAACGATCGTGCATTCAGAACTTCCGTCCGGAGCATGGCTCCGGACGGCCTCTCGACGCCGAGGCCCGATGTCCGGCGTTGCACCGAAAGAGGCTGATCGACACGATGACCATGGCAGGATCGCAAGGCGCTTCAACGGCGGTGTTTCCACCGCCCCCGAGCGTCTTGCCGTCTTGCTCATGGCATCGCGCGAAAGCCCTGTCATGAAAGACAAAACCACATGTTCGATATTCAACGCGAAGAACTGATCTGGGCCGGCCGCAAGCTCGTGCTCGAAACCGGCAAGGTCGCGCGCCAGGCCGACGGCGCCGTCGTCGCCACCTACGGTGAGACTTCGGTCCTCGCCACCGTCGTTTCGGCCAAGGAGCCGAAGGCCGGCATCGATTTCTTCCCGCTCACGGTGAACTACCAGGAGCGCACCTACGCCGCTGGCCGCATCCCCGGCGGGTACTTCAAGCGCGAAGGTCGTCCGACCGAGAAGGAGACCCTGGTCTCCCGCCTCATCGACCGCCCGATCCGCCCTCTGTTCGCTGACGGCTACCGCAACGAGACGCAGGTCGTCGTGACCGTGCTGTCGCACGATCTCGAGAACGATCCCGACGTCGTCGCCATGGTCGCGGCTTCGGCCGCCCTCACCCTGTCCGGCGTGCCCTTCATGGGCCCGGTCGGCGCGGCGCGCGTCGGCTATATCGGCGGCCAGTACAAGCTGAACCCGCCGCTCCAGGAAATGGAAGAGACCACCCTCGACCTCGTCGTCGCCGGTACGGCGGACGCGGTTCTGATGGTCGAGTCCGAGGCTAAGGAACTCGCCGAAGACGTGATGCTTGGCGCCGTGATGTTCGGCCACAAGCACTTCCAGCCGGTGATCGAGGCCATCATCCGCCTCGCCGAGAAGGCCGCCAAGGAGCCGCGCGACTACCAGCCGGCCGACGTCTCGGATGTCGAAAAGGCCGTTCTCGACATCGCCGAGAAGGACCTGCGCGAAGCCTACAAGCTCACCAAGAAGCAGGATCGCTACACCGCCGTCGACGCCGTCAAGGCGAAGGTGATGGAAGCGCTCTGCCCGGTGGGCGGCGAAGCCAAGTTCGAGCCGGAGAAGGTCAAGGCGGTCTTCAAGGAAGCCCAGGCCAAGGTCGTGCGCTGGAACATCCTGGACGACGGCAAGCGCATCGACGGTCGCGATCTCAAGACCGTGCGCTCGATCTTGTCGGAAGTCGGCATCCTGCCGCGCACCCACGGTTCGGCTCTGTTCACCCGCGGCGAGACGCAGGCCCTCGTGGTCACGACGCTCGGCACCGGCGAGGACGAGCAGTATATCGACCAGCTCGAAGGCACCCGCAAGGAAACCTTCCTGCTGCACTACAACTTCCCGCCCTATTCGGTGGGTGAGACAGGCCGTATGGGTTCGCCTGGTCGGCGCGAAATCGGCCACGGCAAGCTCGCCTGGCGCGCAATCCATCCGATGCTGCCGCCGTCCCACGAGTTCCCGTACACGATCCGCGTCGTGTCGGAGATCACGGAATCGAACGGCTCGTCGTCGATGGCCTCCGTCTGCGGCGGTTCGCTGGCGCTGATGGATGCGGGCGTTCCGCTCCGTCGTCCGGTGGCCGGCATCGCCATGGGCCTCATCCTCGAGGGTGAGCGCTATGCGGTGCTCTCCGATATCCTCGGCGACGAGGATCATCTCGGCGACATGGACTTCAAGGTCGCCGGTACCGACCAGGGCATCACCTCGCTCCAGATGGACATCAAGATCGCCGGCATCACCGAGGAGATCATGAAGGTCGCTCTCGATCAGGCGAAGGACGGCCGCGAGCACATCCTCACCGAGATGAACAAGGCACTCACCGCGCCGCGCGCCGAACTCGGCGAGCACGCTCCGCGTATCGAGACCATGCAGATCCCGGTCGACAAGATCCGCGAAGTCATCGGTTCGGGCGGCAAGGTCATCCGCGAGATCGTGGAGAAGACCGGCGCCAAGATCGACATCAACGACGACGGCCTCATCAAGATCGCTTCGGCCGACGGCAAGTCGATCAAGGCGGCCTATAACTGGATCCGCTCCATCGTCGCCGAGCCCGAGATCAACACGATCTACGAGGGCACGGTGGTGAAGGTGATGGAATTCGGCGCGTTCGTGAACTTCTTCGGTTCGCGCGACGGCCTCGTCCACATCTCCGAACTCGCCAAGAACCGCGTCAACAAGGTCACCGACGTGGTCAAGGAAGGCGACAAGGTGAAGGTCAAGTTCCTCGGCATGGACGAGCGCGGCAAGGTCCGTCTGTCCATGAAGGTCGTCGACCAGGACACCGGCGAAGACATCACCGAGAAGCTCAAGGCGGAACGCGACGCCGAGAAGGCCAAGCAGGCCGCCGGCGAGTAAGCTTCGGCATCATCGACCCAACGACAAAAGCGCGGCTCCGGCCGCGCTTTTTCGTTTCGTCGCCTCAGATGCTCTCCCACGTCATCGCGCACCATCGTCGTAATCCCAGGCCAGCGGAGCGAGGGAAGGGGACCCACCAGCAAGTCTGCGTTTGAAGACCACGCATCGCCGTATATGGTCGCGATGCCGCCGCAACGGGGATGTCATCTTGCGTACGAACACGATCACCACCCTCGCCGATCTCGAAGCCCTCTACGGTGAGGTGGGCGAAGCCTCCATCGCCAAGGAGACCAACCGGATCGTGCCGGTCTATCGTGCGCTCATCGAAGCTTCGCCCTTTGCAACGCTGGCGACGCGCGGGCCGGACGGTCTCGATTGTTCGCCGCGCGGCGACGGGCCGGGATTCATTCATGTCGTGGATGACAAGACGCTGATCCTGCCCGACCGGCGCGGCAACAACCGCATCGATTCCCTGAAGAACGTGCTGCATGATCCGCACGTGGCGCTGCTGTTTCTCATCCCCGGCATCGGCGAGACGTTGCGCGTCAACGGGCGCGCGGTGATCTCCACCGATCCGAAGCTGCTCGCACCCTTCGCCATCGACGAAAAAGCGCCGAGATCGGTGCTCGTGATCGATGTCGATACTGTGTTCTTCCAATGCTCGCGCGCCGTGGTGCGGGCGGATCTGTGGAATTCGGACAAGCACGTGTCGCGCAAGTCGCTTCCGAGCGCCGGCCAGATTTTGGCAGCCCTGAGCGACGACCGGCTCGGCGGCGAGCCGTACGACAAGGCTCTGCCGGAGCGAGTGAAGACGACGTTGTATTGATCGCTTGACCTTCATCGCCCCGCCCCCGACAAAGCAGGCCTCTGCCTTTTCAGAATGCAAGGACATTCCATGACGATCCAGCGTATCAAGCCCGGCCCGCGCATGAGCGGCGCCGTCGTTCACGGGGATACGGTCTACCTGGCGGGCCAGGTTGCCGACAAAGCGGCGGGCCAAAGCGTCACCGAGCAGACCAAGGAGATCCTGTCGATCATCGATGGGCTGCTCGCCCAGGCCGGCACCGACAAGACCAAGCTCCTGATGGTCAATATCTGGCTCACCGACATGGCGACTTTCCAGGAAATGAACGCCGTATGGGATGCCTGGGTCTCCCAGGGCAACACGCCCGCTCGCGCGACGGTCGAGGCCAAACTCGCCGCTGCCCCCTTCAAGGTCGAGATCGCCGTCATCGCAGCGAAGTAGAGCCTTCGGCACACAGGCGCTCCATAGCGGCCTGTGTGCCTCCACACCGGGGATCACTGGATATTATGATCGTTATGATATAACAAATCTCATGGCACGGTGTCGACCCGTTCCGTTGTCCGGGAGAGCAAACGTGGCGCCTCGTACCATCGCCGTCAGCGGCAACCAATCCATCGATGGTCTCTTGGCCGGCGTCGGGTGGGATGTGAGCGCGCTGACGTTCAGTTTTCCGACCCATCCCAGTCTCTACGATGACGATGGCGATCCCACGAACATCAACAGTTACG